>PWVT01000262.1 GCA_003562195.1 Phycisphaeraceae bacterium
ACAAGCCCAGCGTCAGATCGGCCTTACGGTCGGCGAACAGCCCGCCACGAAGGGCTACACGCCGTCGGTCTTTGCAATGTTGCCGCGACTGCTTGAACGTGCTGGAGCCGTTCAGGGTGGCGGATCGATTACGGGGCTCTATGCGGTACTCGTGGAGGGCGATGACCTCACCGAGCCAGTGTCTGATGCAGCACGCGGGATTCTGGATGGACACATTGCACTGTCGAGGCGGTTAGCCAGTCGAGGTCACTACCCGGCAATCGACTTGCTCGAATCCATTTCCCGCGTGGCCGATGATGTATGCGACGAGCATCACATCTCAGCGAGAAGGACTGTGCTGCGTTTGATGGCTGCCTATTCGGAATCAGAGGAGTTGATCAACATAGGAGCGTATGCCCAAGGATCGGATGCTGACACAGACATTGCCATTTTGATGAAAGAGGAGATCGACGGATTTCTCCGTCAACATTCCGATTCTCGTGCAGAGTACCCTAAGACTTGCAGAGCACTGCACGATCTGGCCGAAAAGTGCAATGTATTGCGGCGTCAGCGACAGCAGAAGCAGGGGTAGTTCATGGCTCGATTCACCTTCAAACTTGACCCAGTCCTGGAAGCACGCCGGAACACAGAGCGGACACGCCAGCGGACTTTGGCGGAATTGCATCGTGAGCGAATCGCTCTGGAAGATGTGCTGCGCATGCACCAGCAGCAAATCGAACAGACACGCGGTTCGATGCGAGAGGCGCTCGTTGGAACTGTCAGCACACGCGATCTGCGTGGTCACGCTGCAGCAACCATGCGCTTGATGGGTCGAGCACAGTCGCTTGCAGTCGAGCTGGCTGGCGTGCACCAACGCATTGATGCAGCGCGCAAGAACCTGCTCGAAGCAACACGAGCACGTCGAGCCATTGAACTGTTGCGCGAAAAGCGACTTGTGGAATGGAAAGCGGCACAGAACAAGGCAGAGATATCAGCATTGGATGAACTTGCTGTGACAGCCGCCGCCCGTGGCGAGAAGGCGCAGGGGGTATGGTGAATCGTGCTTGGAGTATCGTAAGTTTCCTCGCTGTGGCCCATCTCCTCGCCATGGCGATGTTCGCTGGTTGGTTGTGGCAATCCAATCGACTCAACTTTGAACGGATCAATGAGATCCGTGAAATGTTCACCATGACCGTTGATGAAGCTGCGGTTGCGCGCGAAGCGGAGCGTGAGGAAAGAGAATTGGCCTTGCAGGCCGCCATCGCTGAGCAGCGCCGAGTCACGCCGCCGATTCCTAGTGCTGCAGGTGTGCACCGTTTGGCTGCGCACGAGGAGATGGAGCATCGCGCCCGTCGCAGTATCGAACAGGAGAAACACATCCTGCGAGAGCAGATCATTGCTGCCCAGCGGCGACTCGATGATCGCGAAGCACAGTTCAGGAATGAGCAAGAGCAATGGGAATTGCACATACGTGCCGAACAGGAGCGCCGTGCCGATGAGCAGTTTGAGAAGACTGTGCGTCAATATGAGTCCGTGCGGCCACGACAGGGCAAGGATATGCTTCTGGAACTGATCGCCAACGGTCAGATGCATCAGGCCGTGGCTTACCTGGATGCCATGAATGCCAGATCGGCCAGTCGCATTCTCGGCGAGTTCAAAACAGAAGACGAGATTCGTTTGGCAACGGAATTGCTGGAGCAACTGCGGAGGTTTGGCATTTCGCCCGAACCCCAGGAGCAGTTGGGATCCAGCAATGACAAAACTCGCGCTGACGCTCGATAACCTCGCGACCAAATCCCAGCCATTCGCTGTTGCCGCTGATGGCCGCAATGGACGGGAAAAGTTCTCAGATTCGTTGCGAACGGCCGAAATAACGGCAGCACAGTCTGAATCGACTCGCACCGAAGCAGCGGACACTTCGCGCAGATCATCGACCACCGATCGCGAGACAAACCGGATTGATCGAGAGTCGCATTCGGCGGAAGAAGCTGCCGATCAGGCGCAAGGTTCATCCGACGACGCGCAAGCATTGCCAGATCGCTCCAAGTCTGATGAGGCGGATGTGTCATTAGTTGGTGAAGGGGCAAAGGAAGGTACTGAGCAGGTCGAGCAAGCCGACGTGGCCAAGCAGGCCGAGGTGGGGTCAGCGCGTGCAGTGGAGGCCGATGTCCGGTCGAAAGTATCCCGAGGCAACGAAACTCAATCCGGCGATCGGCGTCAGGCAGCCCGGCAGGCCTCTGAAAACGAGAGGCAGCAACAGCGAACGGAATCGCGCTCAGATTCAACGCAGGATTCCAGCCACTCTCCTGCGTCGGGCCAGCGAATTGAGGAGCAGCCAAAACAAGATGATTCTAAGCCGATCGAGAAGCGTAGCGAGGCTCAGCCAGTTCCTCGCGACCAGCTGGAACAGGAATTGGGCAGCCGGCAACGCGTTGATGCAGCCATCGCCCGCGCTGCACAAGTTGAGACCGCCATTCGCCTTGAAAGCGCCACCGGGCAGTCTGCATCCTCTGGTGATGCTGCAGCGAGGCCGGGTATGGTTTCTTTGCAAGGTGGTGCGGCAATCAGTGGCAATGGTGTAAACAATGGTGGTGAGTCACCTACGCAGCTCCCGACGCCGAACAGCCCTGTCGATGACGAGCGATTTTCCAGTCGTATCGTTCGCGGCTTGACCGCCATGGTGAATCAGCGTGGCGGGTCCATGACCATGCGTCTGGATCCACCGGAACTCGGGCAGCTCCGCGTCCAAATGACCATCACCCGCGGAGTTGTGACAGCCCAATTCACCGCTACCACTCCGCAGGCACACGCATTGCTGGAGAAGAACATGGCGACACTCCGTGTCGCACTTGAAAATCAGGGATTGACCGTCGAACGCCTGAACGTCAGTTCCAGCCAAAGCGGCTCCAGCCAGCAGCAAGCAATGAACGACCAGACTTCAGAGCGAAACCAGCAACACCACCGGCATGATGCCGGCGGTGAACACAGTCGCGGTCGGCGCGAGCAGCCGGAACGTGAAACAGCGAGCCGCCGCGGTGTGTCATTCGCCGGCCTTGTCGCTGATCTACACGAAAACACAGGAGCGGACGCAGCATGAATGCAATCACCGGCATCAACGGCAGCGATGCGGCTGTCCGCAATACCCCCAATCAATTTAGTGAAATGTCCTCTGAGGACTTCATCAAGATCATCTTCACTGAATTGGCCAATCAAGACCCGTTCGACCCGAATGATTCAGCTGCGCTATTGCAGCAGCTTAGTTCGATTCGCTCGATTGAAAGCGATCTGCGCTTGACGCAACAACTTCAGGCACTCGTGCAGGAGAACCAGCTTGCTTCGGCAGGCAACCTGATTGGCAAGATTGTTGGCGGGTTGACTGAAGAGAACGATCGTGTGGCGGGCTATGCCGTGGCCGTGCATCGGGAAGGTTCCAAGGTGTACATCGAGCTTGATAAGGGATGGCTGATTCCGGCAAGTGGCATTGAGACCGTCTTCGATCCATCGTTGTTCGATGGCGATGTCGATAAGGATGTGGGCGACCCACCCAGCGATTCGCCCGGGGACGATTCTGAAAAGGACAATTGAATCAAACTTTCCTTCTGGAGTAACACATGGCTTCCATGAGTGCAATGTTCACCGGCCTTTCGGGGCTGTCTTCCAACTCGCAGCGGCTTGACGTTATTGGCAACAACATTGCCAACGTCAATTCCACAGCGTTCAAGTCCAGCCGTATTCACTTCGCGCCGACATTCAGCCGCAACTTCTCGCTCGGTACCATGCCGGGTGCGACTACGGGAGGGACGAACCCGACGCAGATCGGGTTGGGAACGACGATTTCTGGAACACAGCGCAGCTTTGCCAACGGTGCGATCAATCCGACTGGCATTGCGACCGACTTAGCTATCGAAGGTGATGGGTTCTTCATTGTGCAGCAGGGAAACGAACGGTTCTACACAAGGGCCGGCGCATTCGAGCGCAACTCGCAGAACACTCTGGTCACAGGTTCAGGGGGCAAGGTGATGGGATATCCGGTTGATTCGCAGTTCAATATCCAACAGGGGCAACTGTCTGAAATCAATATTCCCATCGGTTCAATGACCCTCGCCGAAGCGACGCGCAATGTCGCGCTCAATGGCAATCTCAACGCTGCGGGCACCATCGCCACGACCGGATCAGTACACACTTCGGTACCGATGTACGCAGGGCCCGATACGACGACTCTCACAGCCATGACCGGTAACGAGAACCTCGTTTCAGGAAGCAACAATCTTTACCTGCAGAATCCGACACCGCAACTGGCCATTGAATCCGGTGACAACACGATCATCACGATCAGCGGCATTGAGAAGGGGGGAAAGGATTTGGGCACGCACACGTTCGGCTTCATGGATGACGCCACCGCGACTGCTCGCGGCGTCGATGGCCATGGCTCAACCATGGCGGACTTCACTGCTTTTCTTGAGGGTGTGCTTGGCCTGAGTGATGATGCTGTCGATGGACACGATCTCGGTGGCAGTATCAGTATCAACGGAGACGGGGAGATCATCATCAATGGGAACGAGGGTACGGTTCAAGACCTGCGAATTACTGATGCCTCCATCAGTGCCACAAGCGATTCTGGCAATGGCATGGCTAATCCGTTCTCGTTCACCAAGGCCAATGAAGCCAATGGCGAAGCGGTGCGCACCAGCTTTGTCGTGTATGACTCACTCGGCACTCCACTCACAGTGGATTTGAGCTTTGTGCTTCAGGAAACGGGACCCGGAGAGGGGTCCACTTGGAAGTTCTTTGCAGAGTCGGCTGATCACGATGGACCGGGGCGCATCGTGGGTCAAGGTGTGGTGCAGTTCGACAGTGCCGGCCAACTTGTGTCCAGCAGCCCGCCCACTATGACCATCACGAGAGGCAATGGCGCGCAATCGCCGTTCTCATTCGACATGTCATTTGATTCCGGCGCGGATTCCGTTTCCGCCCTGACTGATCATCAGAGCAACCTCTCCGCAACCTCGCAGGATGGCTCACCGATCGGCACCCTCAGCAACTTCACAATTGGCAACGACGGACGCGTGACCGGTTCGTTTACCAACGGCCTGACACGGACGCTTGGCCAAATCGCCGTGGCGAAGTTCACAAACCCCGAAGGGTTGGTAGATGTGGGCAACAACCTCTTCAGCGAGGGCGTGAACTCAGGCAACGCCGTCGTGACTGCCGCTGGCGATTTCGGTACTGGCCGCGTGATTGGTGGTGCGCTGGAACTGTCAAATGTTGATCTCTCCCAGGAATTCATCAACATGATCCTCGCTTCAACCGGTTATTCCGCTTCAAGTCGCGTCATTTCAACCACGAACGAACTTATCCAGCAACTGCTCGTCGTTGGTCGATAAGGAGAGCACAACACCTGAGGTGCCCATGATTACGGTGACACGGCTGAACGGGAAACCTATCGTCGTTAATGCGGAGTTGATCCGCACGGTTGAAGAGAATCCGGATACTACGATCAAGCTGCTCAATGGGGACACCATCATCGTGGGCGAGTCCATGCCACAGGTCATTGAGAAATGCATCGAGTACGGCCGTAACCTTCGCCGTGCTATGCCTGTAACCTAGCGGAAATCGGTCAGCTTATCGGCTTATTCGTTGCGATTGTAAAGCACTTGGCCGCCGATGATGGTCATGTCAACCTGCACATCGAGAATCTGCTCATCCGGAACAGTGAGGATGTCTTTGGAAAGCACAACGATGTCGGCAAGCTTGCCTGGTGTGAGTGTGCCCTTGACATCTTCTTCGAACGCAGCGTAAGCACCATTGATGGTGTACGACCGCAGCGCATCCATACGAGACATGCGCTGTTCTGGAAAAAAGTACGTGCCGTCATCAAGCTGTCGAGTGACGGAGGCATGAAAACTGGCAATCGGATCGAGTTTTTCAACTGGTGCATCAGTGCCGTTGGTCACCACGGCTCCGCTTTGCATTAGCTCTCTCCATACATAGGCGCCACTTTCAGCACGCTCGTCACCAAGACGTGTATATACCCATGGCCCGTCAGACGTGCAGTGAATCCCCTGCATGGAAGCGATGATGCCCAACTCACCGAATCGAGGAATGTCGTCCGGATGGAGATGTTGGGCATGCTCAATGCGCCAACGCAATTTTCGGCCAGCCCCTTCTGTGCCATGCTTTTCATCGTGATGTGCAAAGGCGCGCTCGAACAGATTAAGCGTCTCACGGTTACCGCGATCGCCGATAGCGTGGATGGACAATTGCAAACCGGTGCGTAGTGCGATTTCGGCGGATCGTTCCAAGGTATCCAGCGGTGTCGTGTTAAAGCCGAATTCATCGGGGCTGTCCTCGTACGGATCAAGCAGCCACGCGCCGCGCGATCCCAATGCGCCATCAATTGCGAACTTGATTCCACCTACCGTCATATGGTGGTTGCCAATTCGACGAAGCTTGCTGTACTGCGCTGCATGTGAGTCGATTTCATCAATCCGCGTACGGATCATCACCCACAACCGCACACCGAGCGTTCCCTCCCGCGCGCGTTCTGCGAGCCGGTCGATGACCGGAAACGGAGAGCCAGCATCTTGAAACGACGAGATGCCGTTGGACAGGCAAGCTTCAATAGCAAGATCGATCGCACGGTCTATTCGCTCAAATCGTTCACGCTGCGTGAAGGCGGTGCGAGCGCGAATGAGGCCCTGAGCGTTCTGGCGAAAGATCCCAGTGAGATTGCCTGCTTCGTCTCGCAGAATCTCTCCACCGGGCGGATTTTCTGTAGCGCCACTGAGATTCGATTCATCCATCGCACGCTTGTTGGCAAAGCTTGCATGGCCCGATGCATGGCGAAGTAGTACAGGGTTGTCAGGTGACACTTCGCTGAGTTCCCAGTGTGAAGGAAATCCGTCGACGGCATCGTGCGGTGGGTTTTCCCATTTCTCTTGGTGCCAGCCAAGACCGACGATGCATTCACCTGGCTCCGCGTGCTTGACAGCTTCGGCGACCATGTCGATCACTTCCTGCCAATTGCGCACGTCCATCAGGTCGAGTGTCATCAGCGCTTCACCAAGGCCAACAAAATGACTATGGCTGTCAATGAAACCCGGAATTGCAAGACGACCATTGAGTTCGATGATGCGCGTACCATCTCCGATGAAAGGCGCGATCTCTTTGCCGTTGCCCAACGCCAGGATACGACCGCCGCTCACCGCGAGGGCTTCCACCGAGCCGATGTTGTCGTCAACAGTGACAATGTTCCCATTGCGCAGGACAAGTTCAGCACGTTCGTGCGTTACAACTCCTCCGGCGTTCAACAGAGTTGGAAGCAGTAGCAAGCTGCCAAGAGAGATTGGGATGTTGGTTAGTCTGCGGAATGGCATGGCGTATCTCCTGCACGTTTCGAAACCATTAATTGCATGATACAGGGTTGGCCCAGCCCATTCGTGTCGTGAGCACGATGGGGAGGTCATACCAAACGCTATGCCGACCGCACCCTGTTTGGCATTCAGTACAGGGTGCGGTCAGACAGAGCAATCGTGGATGGAGGCGCTAGCAATGCAAATCAGTTACTGACAATGGCTCAGATCCGAGCAATGCAGACACACATCCGCACAACAGTCATCGAACTGGACGCAATCTTCATCACAGAAGCAACTCGCGGACCCTTGGCCACCACACGCACCTGCACAGCTTCCATCAGAATCGTGGCAGAAATGCAATTGTTGGCAATGATCACAGACATCATCGCAGCAATCATCGAAGAAATAGCACGTCGAGTCGCACCAGCATCCGCCAGGGGAGGAGCTGCCACAATTGCCTGCGCAGGTTTCTACGGGTGGGATGCAGCCAGTGCCAGAAGCGCACTCAATGGTTGCGACATATGACACTGGGCCACTACCGCCACATGCGTAATGGTTCAATGCAGCAGGCGCGATGAATACGGTGTACACGCCCGGCTCGAAGCAGTAGCTTGTAGAGGTCTGGCAGCCCACGTCACTCGAGACGACGATCGGCGGGCACTGGTGGTGCATGATAAAGGCATTGAGATGAATGCTTGAGTTCGCGCTCCACGTAATTAGCACCGAATCATCAAAGCCGGTCAGATCCAATTCGAACCAGTCAGTATCGCGAGCTCCGCCTTGCGCCCAGACGGTTCCGCAGATTGTGTCGCCGCATGAAATGGGCGTGTACTGATGCGGCTCAAGGTTGCACCCTTCATTGGTATCTGCGCCACAGGGCTCTCCTTCGCGGATGCCATCGGGAGGGCATTCGTGTTCCCAGCATTCACTGCAGTACTCATAGTGTGGACAATCATGGCAGATGTTGTCACAGCAGTCACCGAATAAGGTGCAAGCGTTGTCGCAGTAGCAGCCGGAGGGTGCTTGGCCGAAGCAGTTACCTTCACATTCGCCGGGAAGGCCACACGCTTGCCATGCATCACACGGCACGTCATCTCCGCCATAAAAACCTCCCGCGGCGGCGCAATCGTCCGCCGTTAACTCCTGGCAATTGAGCGGCTCGATGCAGCACGCACCAATGGAATCCGGCGGAAGTGGGCAGCGGCCCCATGCACCAAGCAGCACAAGCATGTCAGAAACATCCACACTGCCGCTCCCCGTCAGGTCGGCTGGGCATTCTTCACCTTGCGGGCATTGCCCCCAACTGCCGAGTAGTTGCAGCAGATCGGAAACGTCAACAACGCCATCAATGTTCAAATCGCCTTCGCATGACAACGGCGAACCACCGTAAACATCGATGAGCACATGCACTGCGGGAAAACCGATCTGCTCGTAGGTGAGAAAATCATGCAGATTACAGGCAGGGGCGCGAAGGTAACTCGGTGCAGATTGCCCAAAGGTGTTGCTGCCGAGATACGTGAAACCACCAGGGCCGCCGTCAGCCGGATTGCGTGAAGCAACGTACAGTTCAACAACCATGGTGGACCCGCCCGGCACTTCGAGTCCGCCGGCAAACGGTGCTGAGAAAAACTCCTGAGTGACGTTGGCAGGAATGGTGACGGTCGAAGTGCCAATCAACGTAAGCTCTTCGAACGGACCGGCTACGTCCCCCGTGTAAATGTTCACATCCACATCCCACGGGATGTCCGAGTTGACCTCGACGCCGAAGCGAACACATTGAACTGTGAAGGGTTCGCCCGTGGGGATTTCAAACGAACGCGCCACACCATTGGCTGAAGTGTAAGGCACCGGGCCGGAGTTGCTGCCGCACTGAACCATGTCCGTGGTGATGAGTTCACTGATAATGGTCTGGGAAAGGACTTCATCGCCGCAACTTGAATCGGCACCGCTGGGCTGTGTCGCGAGCGCAGCAGACGACCGATCGCCTGGTGCTGCGGTAAACTGTGGTGCTGTGAGAGCGGTTGCGGAATCGACATAAGGTGAATCCAAGACACTCCAAGCGAGAGCCGCTGCGCAAGGCAGGGAAAGGCCCATCACGGCTGCGGTCCGGTGCCAAGTTGTGATGTACGTCTTCGAGCGTGTGTGGTGCATCTAAAGTTTTTCCTTTTCCCCACCATCATTGATTTTACCTGACTTCGAAGGCGAGATTACCAGACCTCGCATAACGGGAACCACCGTAACGCTTGCGGCAAAATTTTTCAAGAAAAATGTTGCAAAAATAGTCGAGGCCCGTTACGTTTGCCTCGGATCAACTTGGATCAACTTGCAACGTTGCCGCCCGCCCATTGGGTCGAGCAACATCACACCATCGGAAAAACTGGGAGAATCACCATGAAATCGCAAAGTTCTGCTCGAATGTTCGCGACTGCAGTCCCCGCAGTAATTGCGCTGACCGTCAGCGGATCGTCCATCGCGGTCGCCGATTGCGTATCGGCCTGGGAAAATGAGATTGGCATGCCGGGCCCCGGCTCGTGCGTGTATGGCATGACCGTGTTCGACGATGGCACGGGTCCAGCCGTCTATGCAGCCGGTATTTTTTCTGCGTTTGATCGCATTGCCAAATGGGATGGTGAGAACTGGCAGCCGTTGGGTGACGGGGTTGGACCTGACGCCAATGATGTAGTGGTCTTCGACGACGGGACAGGGCCAGCACTGTATGTCACCGGCATGTTCACAATCGCTGGAGGGCAACCCGCGAATCGCATTGCTCGCTGGGATGGTGAAAACTGGTCTACGCTTGGCGATGGACTGAATGGACAGGGACTCGGCCTGACCGTGTTTGATGATGGCAATGGCCCTGCCCTGTATGTCACAGGCGTTTTCACCGAAGCCGGTGGTGTCCCAGCCAGCCACATTGCTCGCTGGGATGGCACAAACTGGTCCGCTCTCGGTACCGGTGTTGATAACGCGGCCACAAAGTCCGCTGTCTTTGATGACGGTACTGGCGAGGCCTTGTATGTGGTTGGCGTGTTCTCGAACGCAGGTGGCATCGCTTCTCCGGGCATTGCACGTTGGGATGGTGAGAATTGGTCCGCCGTTGGTGGCGGAGCGCCCGGAACAATTCTCGGCGTAAGCTCGATCGACGTTGGCGACGGTGCGGCACTGTATATTGGCGGCATCTTCAGCAGCGTCGGCGAAGGCGTCAGCGCAAACAACATCGCCCGCTGGGATGGCAAATCATGGTCGGCGCTGGGTACCGGGACGAACGGATTGGTGCGCGGCATGACGGCCTACGATGCTGGGACCGCCGATGGCAAGCAGCTCTACATTGCGGGCAACTTCTCCAGTGCTGGCACAGCGGCGGCGAACAACGTCGCGCGTTGGGATGGCGAAGAATGGTCACGACTGAGCACAGGTCTTGAAGGTGGCACCAATCAAGCTTGGGTCGTGCTCCCGGCAGGTACCGAAGTGGACGGGGTGCCTGGTTTGTATGTCGGAGGCTGCTTTAGTTTCGCTGGCGGACTCAATGCCCACAATGCGGCTGTGTGGCGCGGCTGCGCCGATGATGGCATTCTCGGTGATCTGAACGGCGATGGCGTCGTTGATGTTTCCGACTTGCTGATTCTCCTTGGTGAATGGGGCCCGTGTGATGATTGCCCGGCAGACCTGAACGGCGATGGTGTTGTTGATGTCTCCGATCTGCTCATCCTGCTAGGCAATTGGGGCTGATGTCATCCTTTGATCAACGCTCATTCGTCCATGGTCGACGGATGAGCGATTTTTTCCTTCGAACTCCTTCCTCTGAAAGGCGTGCACCATGATTCATCGTGTACTCATCACAACCGCCTGCTTTGCTATGACAACCATGGCGGCGGCGCAGTCGCCATGCCCAGGATCGATCATCGCATGGGGTATTGACGATCCGACTCACTCGTGGGACTACGGCCAAGTCTCGAACACACCAGCGGGCGACGACTTTATTGCCATTTCAAGCGCTGAGTTCAACAACCTGGCGCTTCGCGCGGATGGCTCAATCGTTTCATGGGGATCTAATGTGCATGGGCAGGTTTCCAACGTGCCAACTGGTACTGGATTCGTCGCAATTGCGGCTGGGTATCACTGCCTGGCCGTTCATCAGGACGGAACAATCCATGCGTGGGGTCAGGACACTCATGGGCAAGTCAGTAACACTCCCACCGGCAACGACTTTGTCGACGTTGCGGCCGGGTACCAATTCAGCGTCGCTCTTCGGGCTGATGGATCTCTCGTGGCATGGGGCCGCGATGACTACGGCCAAGTCTCGAATACTCCTGCTGGCGGCGGGATTGTCGAAATCGCTGCCGGCGGTTTTCACACACTCGCCCGTCGAGGAAATGGCGGCTTGCTCGCGTGGGGTTGGAACTTCGATGGTCAGGTTGGTGGAACGCCACAGACGCTCGGCTTTACCGGCATCGCGGCAGGTGCGTTTCACTCAACAGCAATGGACGCGGATGGAAACCTGGTAGGTTGGGGGTACAACGAGACCGGCCAGTCAAGCCCGCCATCCGGGAGCGGTTACTACACCGCCGGTGGAGGTGGGGGACACGGCCTTGCGGTAAATGTCGATTCGCACCTCGTGGCTTGGGGCATGACGCATGATGCTGGCGGCCAGAACTTCGGTCAGGTCAGCGATGCGCCGGATGGTTTTGGTTTCTTCGCCGTAGATGCCGGCGCGTTTCATAGTATTGCCTTGCGACTTCCTTCCGGCCGGGCCCCAGTCGTGGGCGACATGGACTGCAATGGCATCGTTGATGTGTCGGACTTGCTGATCCTGCTCGCCAACTGGGGCAAATGTGATCCGGGTGATCCCTGTGCAGCCGACCTTGATGGTAACGGTGTGGTGGATGTTTCCGATCTGCTGATACTCCTTGGAAACTGGGGGTGACGAACTCAGTGTGAGAGTTTGATATTGCCCACGGCCCTGCTTTGCGGGGCCGTGGTCATGCTGGGCAGTAATCGCCCATCCTGACGAAACGGAAAGGAAACCCATATAGTGTTGGAAATGTCTGCATCACATCCGGAACCTGATTCAGAAACCGACCATACATGTACTTCACCGTTTCGAACCGAGGCGGAAGGCACGTTGCGCGATCTCCAATGCTCGCTGGCACAGCTACTTTCTTCGCTGCCGGGCAATGGTCAGATTCGTCGTGCCACAGATTTGCAGAAGGCATTGAAGACGCCAACGAAGCTTGCGTGGCAGATTCATAAGGTCGTTGGTGCCAATGACCCATTAGTGGAAGCAACCAACGTTCCAGGTCGCGCTGCGATGCAGCGTTTTCTCAACGCCGCACGCCGCTGTGGCAGCCCAACCGATCAGGTCGCTGCTGTTGTAGACGCCTATCAGCGGTTTGACAATCTGATCAAAGTCCATGCTGGTTCGCGCACTACATTTGACTCGATGATTGACGGACTTGTTGGGCGCCGGTCTGATCAGATGGATCTGGTCCATCAGCGGGCGGCCTTCACCGCCAACAGCCACATCTGGGGCGTGCAGGCGCAAACACAGCTTGCGTGTTTCGCGCTCAAGCCCAATCCAGACAATCCACTGCGGCTTGACACCTTCACAATCCGCGGGTTGGTGGGGCTACGTCGATTACGTGCCGACGCGCCATGGACCATATCCACCACGCGCCTGATCGATGATGATGGGAAGGTTCAAAAGACAGTCGCTCGCGAGCCGCTTGATCCGCGCAATGATAAGTCCAATCCCATCGGGTTGCTGTATGACTTCGGCACTCAGCCCCCGCCCGAGTTTCGGACCATCGCCATGGGTGCTGGTTACATCAACTTCGAGCTGAAACAAGGCAGTGTCGGCAAGCTTTCTGCTATCGATTGCATCAACGGGTTTATCTGGCGCGGGGTTATTCCTCGTTACGTCGAACCGAACAACCGGATTGCAAGGTTTTCATCGAAGGTGCGAACGCCGTGTGAGTCGATCGTACTGGATGTAATTCTGCACGACTCGGTGTATGAAAATATCAAGCCGACGATGGAGATCTACGGCGATCACCGCGGTAGTGACTCTGAATCGCCGGACCGCCAAGTAGATCTGCTTGCGATACAGGCACAGGCGTTGGCATTCGGCAATGGCGCTCGTGTGCTGCGTACGCCTGAGGTTCCAAGATACGTCGACATGGCCAACTATGGTTTCGATCGTATGGGCTGGAACAGCGAGGAGTTTCGCGTTTACCGATGCCATCTTCGTTTTCCCGTCATGCCGTCATCGGTGATTATGCGCTTCGAACTCCCGCAAGTGCCTTAGAAATGCACTGAGCTTGTCTGTGTCTTACACCTGCATGACAGCGTGCGTACCTCCAGCATCTTTGATTCTGACGATCAAAATCGAATGGTGATCCTTTTTTGCGAGTGATTCAATTTGAACGTCTTGGGCAATCTTCCGCCGGTCTCTGGAAGCGCTGCGCCGCCGGGGGCGCCATCATCAGCTTGCGAACGGGTGTCCGATTCGGTCATCAGCATTCATCCTCCGATATGCGTCATCACGCCGTACCCGTCGTGCGGATGTTCCTCGCGTTTGCCGTCGAGCCCCCGCTTTAGAATGGCATCGAGCAACTCCCCATCGAAACCTGGCCGCAGCGCGGGCAGGATCGTTCCGATCGGCCGATCCATCAGGCAGGGGTCGAACGTGCCGTCCGCTGCGATGCGGATTCACTTGCATGGTGGTAGCCCGAGCACCCGCAAGAGCGGATGTCGGCGGCACGCTGCACTGCCGTCTCAAACTCGCATTCACAAGGCAGGGACGTCACAATGCACCTCAACACCGCTCGCTCGTTCCTCGGACGTCTGAAATGCCAGCAGGTCGAATCCGGAACAAGCGATAGAGCCAATCACCTGCTGATCGACCTGAATGGCACATTTGCACGGAGAACCCGATGAACTTAATGGCTATTTCACGTCGCAAAGCCCAAAATCGAACACCGGTACAGATGCTGTTCGACAGCAAACGAAATCTGCTGCTGCGGTTCTCACCGGCTGCGATGATCCTTGCTGTGTTCGTCGTGCCGGCAGAGGCACTGGCCTGGACGGCAACCAACCCGGCTCAACATGGCGACAATCAAGAACAGGCCACCGAGCTACAGCGCATCGACATTCGTAAGAACGGCGCCTTCGGCTTTCCGCAACCTGCTGCGCGCGTGCTCACCGACACCGAGCCACTGCGCCTGAGCGTGTTCACCGATGAACGGCATCTCTACGTGCAGGCCGTGCTCTGGAAAGATGACAGCGATGAACTCGGCACGACCCGCGATGGCCGCCCCATCGGCGACTATTCGAACCTCCTGCTCGATGTTGATGCCGCAGGCAGCATTACCGCCAACATCGATCGCTCATATTCACTTAACGCGTGGCCCAGACTGCCGGGCCTGCGCTATTCAATCCAATTGGGGGACGGCGCAGCAACAGGGTTGCAGTCCGATTCAGCCGGTCGCGGCGCGATTCGCTATGTTCCGGATATCTCCAGCCGTCTCGTGCGCATCGACAGCTTCCTGATTCCCCTGGAAGAAATCGGCAAGGAACCCGGCGAGCGCATCCGGTTTGCGTTCTATGCATCATCAACTGTCCCTGAATTCATCGTAAATTCCGTCGGATATGAATCCGAGCAGCACTACTGGGCACACCAACTGCCGCATGATAAGTATCACGAGGTCACGCTCGCCGCCGGCAGCACGATGCTTGTGCCCGAGACCGTCCCCGATGGCCAGCAGGATGATGTGCCCGATGCCGCCAACCCTGCGCCGCTCGCGCAGTTGCCCACCGTGGGCGAAGCGCCGCCCGACCTCACTGCAGGCAACTGGATCAACACCGATGGCCAGCTCACGCTAGACAATCTGCGCGGCAAGGTCATCGTCGTTGAGTTCTGGGCCACGTGGTGCGGGCCGTGCATCGCAGGCATTCCAAAGCTCAACGAACTGCACGAAGCACACTACGATGATGGCCTGCGCATCGTCGCCTTCACCGATCAGGCGCACGATCATGTGAAGGATTTCATAAGTCGAACACCGATGCACTTTGCACTCGGCACCGACAGCCAACTCATCCGGGCATACGGCGTCACCGGCATTCCGCACACATTCATCATAAGCCGCGATGGCCTGCTGCGCTGGCACGGCCATCCTGGAAGCGATGCGTTCGCGCAACAGCTCAAAGCCGCACTCGCTGAGTAGAAACGCCGCTGCGCTCGCGCAGTATCACCACCAGCGCCCGCAGCATCACAGACATTGGTCTCAGTGCTCATGTACGGCAGCGTGCTGCTCTGGATCGCTGCCGTGCGCAGACGACAGATCAGCCGGAAGAATAATGGCTGTCACGCACAACGCTCGACAAGGAAGGTTCGCATGAAGAATCCCGTCTGTTACTTCGAGATCCCGGTCACTGATCTTGAACGTGCCATAACGTTTTACACCGCTGTGTTCGGCTACGAACTTGAACCCGTCACGATTGATGGAAACGACATGGCTCTGTTCCCCGCAACTGACGACACCAGCGGCATCACCGGCGCGCTGGCCAAAGGTGAAAGCTATCTCCCCGGCAAGCAGGGCTCACGGATCTATTTTTCTGTCACCAGCATTGAAGACACTTTGCAGAAAGTGCAGCAGGTCGGTGGCAAAGTTCTGTATCCAAAAACCGCCGTCGGCTCACTCGGTTCCGTGGCAGAGTTCGAAGATTGTGAAGGCAACTGCATCGCGCTGCATTCAGCGGAATCGGCGGAGAGGCGATGACGTCACACGCTCATCGTCGTCACCGAGAAACATCGCTCCACCCATGGCGCTGTGCGTACCATGACGGTGGTGGGCTCAGGCTGAGCAAAGGCATGATGCGTACACAAAGCAGTTCGCGGTTGCGATTCACGACCCTTGATGAGCTTCGTAGCTTCATCGATCAACTGCAAAGCAGCCGTACATCCACGACGGGCAAGTGGTCGCTGGGTCAGATCGCCTATCACTTGGCTGGCGCCGTCGAACTGACGTGTGCATCCGCGCCGGCCCGGCAAGGACGATGGCGCCGCTGGCTGATGTGGCCGTTTCGCACGGTGGTGCTGCGCTTCGGCCCGCCACGCGGCGTGAGCATACCGGCAGAGGTCCAGGCGCAGATTGATCCGCCAGTTGAGAGTGATGCTTCGCAGCAGCTCGCGCGACTGCGGCAGTCACTGGAGCGCTTCGAGAGATCGCAAGGGCCGCCGCCGGCTCATCCAAAGATCGGGCCGCTCACGCGCCGAGAATGGGGCCGCTTCCACCTTCGCCACGCGGAACATCATTTGCGATACGTTGTCGTCCATCATGATGGTGAGGGGCAACACCAGTAAAAGCGCGGCCGGCCGCGCGACCTCGTGGCATTCGCTCCTTGCGTCGCTCAAACCACGGCATCAGACGCGAGGTGACGCCTGCGATCATTGCATCGTCGTATCACTTCATCATCCATCGCCTGATTCATGTACACTCCTTCGCCGCGCCGACATTGATTGACTCCACCGCCGCACCAACGCCGAGCGATGCACACACCGCCGCCTCAACCTCCACCCACCCGTGAACCGCTTGTCCGCCAGATCGGCGTCGCCGGGCTGTGGCTGCTCGTCATCAACGGCATGATCGGCGCGGGCATCTTCGGCGTGCCCGCAGAGACCGAACGCCTCGCCGGATCGTTCAGCCCGTGGGTGTTCGCACTGTGCGGCCTGCTGATCGCGCCGATCATGCTGTGCTTCGCGCAACTCTCCAGCGCGGTCAGCAGCACAGGCGGGCCGGTTGTTTACACGCAAGCCGCCTTCGGGCCGTTCGCCGGCTTTCAGATCGGCTGGGCGTTTTACATCGCGCGACTCACCGCCTTCGCCGCGAACCTCAACCTCATCGTCACCTCCATCGGCTACTTCTGGGCCACACCCATGGGCCCGGCCGTGCGCATCGGCATGCTCTTCGCGCTGTGCGCGCTGATGGTCTGGGTGAACCTTGTCGGAGCCAAAGCAGCGATGCGTTCGCTGGGCATTCTGACCGTCCTCAAACTCCTGCCGCTCATCGCGCTGGCGGCGATGGGGCTTTTCTGGCTAGATGGCTCCGTGTTCACATCCGCCGCCGCGCCGCCGGGCATCACCGATCTCGGCGCTGCGGTGTTGCTGGTGATCTACGCCTACGTCGGCTTTGAATCCGGCCTGGTGCCCGGCGGTGAAGCGAAGAACCCGCAGCGCGACATGCCTCGCGCCCTGCTGCTCGCGCTGCTGATCGCCACGACGGTGTATGTGCTCGTGCAGATCGCGACGCAACGACTGCTGCCGGAACTCGCCGCATCGGAGCGGCCGATCGTCGATGCAGGCGAAGCCCTCCTCGGCAGCACCGGCGCGATCATCGTCGTGCTGGCCATCATCGCATCCGTCGGCGGCAATCTGGTTGGCTCAATGTTCTCCACGCCGCGCATCACCTACCGCCTCGCGCTCGACGGCCAACTGCCGCCCGCATTCGCGTATGTCCACCCGCAGCATCAGACGCCGTCGGTCTCGGTGCTCGTGTACGGCATCGCGGCGTTCCTGCTCGCTGCAACAGGCAGTTTCGTGTGGCTGGCCGTGATCAGCGTGTTCACGCGATTGCTGATTTACATGACATGCATCGCCTCCATGCCGCGCATCCGTGCCACAGCAGGCGACATGCCCGGCCTGATCCGCCTGCCCGGCGGCATGTTGATCCCACTGCTGGCCATGCTCATCTGCATCGCACTGCTCACACGCGTCAGCATCGACTCCGTACTCGCCACCCTCGCCATGCTCGTGGTCGGCAGCGTTCTGTTCTGGATTGCTATCGTGCGCCGACGTCAGATCAGCCGAAAGAACACGGGGCAATGACGGTGCGATGTGTCTCGATCCTCTTTAAGACCATGTTGCGGGGGGCCGCATTTTCCGGGGGCGGTTGGCGTGTCGACAGGACCAGCCGAGGGCCATGTATACTGCATCGGCCGAATTGATCCGGCAACCTACGAGCGGTTCGCACTGGAAATCGAGCAATGGGCGCTGAACGAAACCTATGTGATTGCCGCCATCATGTCGGACACGCCAATCCAATCAGGGAATACCAGCCGTTGGCGCTTTGCTACGCCGATTATCGTGGCGGAGGCACGCCAGTTTGACGAGAAGCTGCGCCGTCGAGCAAGTTGGTTCCAGCCGATCTGGTTCATCGTCAAATGGCCGCTCCTCGTTCCTGCACTTCTCGAATTCTGGATTGTTGGGCCATTCTTAGTGCCGAGTCTCACCGCGAATATGGGATTGATCTTTGCGTCCCGCCCCCCCGGCATCGGGTACTGGGTGTACTTCAGCGTCGTCATGGTGGTGATATCCTTGCTCTCCCTTAGCGTGCTGGGTTCTGCGATTCAGAAACTCGTTTCTCGTGAAATCTGCATTGATGACTTGCTCGGTGGAGTGTTCGCTTTGCTTGGCGTATTGACCGCCATCTTCCTGCTCGCTCCGGGCATTGCGGGCGAAGGGTAGTTGCGTAGGACAGGATTCATCCTGCCGACTGTGCGCCAGGCAGCACTTGCCGCGAGACGCGCCGTCATGATGGCCGGGAAAAGCATCGCGGCGTATCGGGGAAGGGGGGCCGGGGCTCCGGGGGCCGGGGTTCCGGGGTTCCGGGGGCCGTGTATTTCTATCAATGGAGCGTTCCCAGAGATTTATGGAAGTCGGAAAAAGAGTTCTGCGGCCCGCATTTGTCTTTGGGGAAGTTCCATAAATGGTTATGCGGGTCCCGCGTGTCTTTGTGGAAGCTCCACAAATAGAAATGCGGTCTCCATAAAGAGAAATGCGGCTCGGAAAAAGAGAAATGCGAGTTCCACAAATCGTTGTGCAAGTTCCACAAATAGAAATGCGGTCCCCGGAAGGGGGTGGGTGGTGACGACGCTGTTCGTGGTGTCGTTTTCACACGGCCCTTAATACGGTTCTCGGACCCCCGCGCGTCGGTGCGAGAAACTGGTCCGTTTCGAACGATTCTTCTGGATACGCCGAATGCATGGGCCGTCATCGCAATATGCAATATGAATCGGTCATGGACCACCCGTTGCCGGTTGTCGCGGGCGCGAGGAGCGAGTCGGCCGTGTGATCGCGCAGCGCGCCAAGCTTCACAATGACGATGTTCCTTCCATCTTGCACGGCCGACTCCCGT
>PWVT01000024.1 GCA_003562195.1 Phycisphaeraceae bacterium
CAAAGACCATCTGGTAGATCACGCCCTTGGGAATGATGATGTAGTCCTTGCGCTTGAACTTCAGCGTGCCCATTGTGGTGTACACGGTGCCGCTGCCGTGATGGATGAACAGGCACTCATCGCCCTGGCCGTTCTTATAGTGATACGGCATCGGCTCGGCGGGCACACAGATCGCCATCTCGCAGTCGGCGTTGCCGAAGAGCACGGTGCGGCCGGTGATCGGGTCGCCCTTGGCCGGCATGGCGGCGGTCTTGAGGTGCCGCATGCGCATGATGTCGGTCTCGATGTACTCGGGCTTGGTGGAGTACTGCGGCGTCCAGCCCGTCACCTGCGTGGGCGGATGGATGTGGTACATCGTGGTGGTGGGGCCGACGAACCCCTCGGTGCCGAACACTTCTTCGGAATACAGCGCACCATCGGGTCTGCGGAACTGGATATGGCGTTTGCGCGGCAGTTGACCGAGTTTGTAGTAGTACGGCATGAGCAGTCTCCTGAAAAAAAACCTTGAACAGGGAATTGTAGCGGCCAAGGCCAAGGAAATTGCCAAAGCCCAGGCATTGCAATGCCTGGGCTTTGCCTTCATGCGTCGTTGGCGTGGCAAAGTAAAATGCCTCAACCGATGAACGCATCTCTCTCTCCAAGCTGGCGGGCCGCGATCATCGCGCTCAGTGTGCTGACACTATTGGCAGCACTGTTTGGTCGTGCGCTGGCCCCGTCGGACACTGATGACAAGGACCAGCCGATCACGATGACGTACACCGTCAACATGATCGAAAACGGCGAGTGGATGGTGCCGCATGATCATCGAGGCAATCTGACGACCAAACCGCTGCTGTATAACTGGATGGCGGTGCCGTTCGTGAAGGTTGGTGGGCTGGACAACGAGTTTGCCCACAAACTGCCCAGCGTGCTTGCGTTACTTGGCTGCTTTGTGCTGCTGGTATGGCTGGGACAATGGATCGATGTGCCCGGCGGCGCGCTGGGATGGCTGACGGGCGCGTTTTTTCTCGCGAATTACACCATTTTCCAGCTTGGCTACCTAGCCCGCACGGACATGCTGCTGACGTTCTGGCTGCTGTTGGGGTGGGTCATCGCAACGGTGATGATTGGGCGGGTGACGCAAAGGCCAGGCATTGCAATGCCTTGGCCTTGCGCTGCGTTCTGGATGTGCGTGGCACTGGCGGGATTGACGAAAGGGCCGCCAGCGTTGGTGCTGGTGGTATATGCACTGATCGCCCCGCGCGTGTTGATGGGGCGGTGGGCAGCTGCGTCGATCTTTGGGTGGTGGTGGGGGCTGCCCCTGGCTGTGCTGCCATCGGCAGCGTGGATTTACGGCGTGTGGCTTGAAGAGCCGGAGCACCTTGTCAATCAACTCTGGGGTGAAGAGGTCTTCGGCCGCGTGACCGGCCTGGGCGATGAGGGTAACCGCCGCGGGCCGGTGGACTTCTTCCTCAAACTCGGGCACATGCCTGCGTATTACCTCAGTCGCTTCCTGCCGTGGTCGATTTTGTCGATACTGGCCGTGATCGAGCTGTTCCTGCGTCAGCCCGACGGCTCACGTCGATGGGCACAAGCCCAGTGGGCGGAAAGTGGCGAGGGGGAAAATCGCGAGACGCGCCTGTGGTGGCTGAAGGCCTCGCTGATCATGCTGATTGTCGTGATTGCGTTTTTCTCACTGTCTACGGGCAAGCGGGCGGCCTACATCGCCTCGGTGTACGGCCCCGGCTCGTTGCTGGCGGCGTGGTGGGTGCTGGGCATTGCACTCGGCCGGGTACCACGCGTGTTACCGCTGACAGTTCTGGTGACGATCATCGTGATGACGGTGATGATCGTGTATCGTTGGATGGAATTTTCTTGACAATTCAAGTGTGAAACTAGGAGGTTCCGATAAAGGCAGTGGAGCGGGAGACCACCTTGAAGTGGGAATCTTCTCGTGCGCACGATCGCAATTGTCAATCAGAAAGGTGGCTGTGGGAAAACCACCACATCTATTAATCTTGCCTCAGTCTTCGCCCACCAAGGCAAACGCACACTCTTGATTGATCTTGATCCGCAGGCCCACTGTGCTGCGGGTCTTGGTGTACCGGAATCGCAGATTGAGCAATCCATCAGCGATGCGCTGCTCGCTGAGGAAGAGGACAGCTTTGATTCCAATGACATCTTGTGGGAAGTAGCCCGAAACTTTTACCTCGCGCCCAGCACCATGCGTCTGGCAGCGTTGGAAGCGCCCGGTGGTGGGCTGCATCAGCTTGCTGACAAAGACCGGCGCCTGGAGCGCGTGCTGAGTTCGCTTCATCACCGATTCGATGTGTGCCTGATCGACTGTCCGCCGACCATTGGCTTGCTGACCTTTAACGCGCTTCGGGCTGCCCGTGAAGTACTGATTCCCGTCGAGACTGGCTTTTTCTCGTTACGCGGCGCCGAGAAGCAATGGCAGACGATTCAGCGGACAGTGAATCATCTCGGCCGACCGATCGCATGTCATCTGCTTCCCACTTTGCATGATCCGAATTCGAAAACCGCCAGGGAAGTGCTAGCGGCATTGCATCGCCAATTCGCCGGGCAGATCGTACCCGTGGTGATCCATGAGCACGAAGCGTTACGCGAGGCCACGACGCTCGGCCAAGCTGTCGTCGAGTATTCGCCAGAGTCCGACGCATGCCGCGATTTTGAGCAACTGGCCGCCTGGCTGGAAGAGCATGCAGTGCGTCCGACGATGGATATCGAGGTACTGCACCAAGGACCGCCGTACATCGCTTCGCCAACGCAACCCGCACCTGTTCGTTTCGATGGTGGACGTGCGGGCGAGCTGGTACAGCGCGTTCGTGACATTGCCCAACGGGCCGAGCAGCTCCAGCCATACGCCTCGCAGTTCGATACGTCGGAAACAGATGTGAGCAAGCTGTACGGTGCGCGTGTCACTGGGCAAGGCGTACTCTTTGTGCAACCGGGCGAAGCAGGCATTCGGATAAGCATCGCAGGTGATTTCAACAACTGGTCCACAACTGCTCACATCATGCGTTTTAACCCAGACGTTCGAGTCCATGAAGCGTTAATCCAGCTTCCGCCGGGTCAATATCAATACAGAATTGTCGTTGATGGCACGTGGCGAGCAGATCCGTACAATGCACACTTTGTCGCTGATTCGCACGGACGCACCAACAGCGTGATAGATGTTGAGGAACTTCGGGTGCCATTATGAGTTTTGTTCGCACACCTCCCAAGCCGCCCATGGACGGGGCTACAAAATCGCATTCACCAAAGCCGATGGGGCCGCGGACATCGTCCGCCGCCACGGATCATGCGTTGGACGAGTTGACGGCATTGTTTCTCACGTCTTCGACTCCTGCGTCGCATACCGGTGAACCGCACGCTGTAAAAAAGCCGATCAAGGAACTGCTGATCACCGGACACATGCCTGTCCGAGGGAATCTGTGGGTCGCGCCCTACGCTGACGCGATTGGGGCGCGGTTTGGATGCTGTGCGCTTGTCACCATGTCCGATCCGGATGAGCTTTCGCTTCAAGTGCTCTATGGCGATGTGGCGCAGACCATCCGTGGAGGATCAGCTCGGCAGACGATAGATACGCTGTCAAGCACGGTGAATACGTGGCTTATTCGCCCTTCTACCCCGGTTGATTTGTCAAGCATCGTCACCTCTGGAGCTGATCGCATCACTATTCTGACCGGCACCGATGGCATCGCCGTCGTTGCTGCGTACAAACTAATCAAGGATCTTTCGGTTGCCGCAGATGAAGAAGGCATCCCACTCGATGATATTGGCGTGGTTGTGGTTGGTGCTGATGAGGATGCTGCTCGCGAGATGGTGCGTCGATTGAATCACACTGCATCATCATTCCTCAAAGGGAACGTGCAGCTTCGCATGTGGATTGACAAGATGGATGCAGGGACACACTGCACGCAACATATCACTATTGATGGCGAAGCATGTCCATCAGCACGCGATGTGTTCAAGTGGATTGACCAGGCACATACGACGGCAGATTATGAACGACCGTATCAACCGAATGCCAATGACAGAGCTACAGATGAACAATGTAATGTGATGCCTGAAGTCACACCGCAGATCCAGGCGCCGAGTAACTCAAGCCACAGCCATGACCGTAGCTACCCGAGCGCAAAGTTACACCCGAAGGTCAACAACGAAACTGAAGCTTCTTCATCGTCTCCGAGGCCGGAGGGATTGCTTGCATCGAATATTGCCGGCTTGACGCCATTATCCCCGCGGTGCCCCGGTCACGAATCGATTGAATTGGCCGTGGATGCCAACGGCACAGTACATCTGCTTGGGCAGGAACAATGCCTTCGTGAAATACGGATTGTCAAAGCGTGGGTGAAGTCGCATGCGTCGTTGATCGCGATGGCGTGCAGCGAACACACGATTCGCTCGGAGCAGGAGATGATCTGCCACATCTTCAGCGCGACGCCGGCTTCGCTTGCGGACCTGCACGGCACAGGTTTACGGTTGCACGTGCTCGCTCCAGTGACCGTGGGTGAACAGACGGCTTGGTACGTCGCGCCGTTGAACTAAACTCCCTCAAACCACCAGACGTTGCCATGCCCCGTGTGATTGTTTCAGCGAGCTGCGTGGCATGCTGAGGATCATGATTGCCGCTGCGATCGCGATTCCATGTACCATCGAACCGAGGGGGATGTTACTGTGCAACAATAGCACCAACATCAATCCAGCCGCCAGCAAGAGATTCACAAACCGCAGCGCACGGGCTGGCTCTGCCATTGACAGCACGGCCACCGTTAGAACCAACGCTCCAGTCACCGCATGGGCATCAGCCACAACATCAGGCAGGTGTCGCGACTCTGAGTATGCCATTTGCCATGCACCCAGCGCTACGCACAACAACAGGTTCCACGGTACAGTCGCCCCGGAGTACATGGCTTGTCCTATATCATGCCATTGTGCTTGGAACGTGAGCGGCCGCTGTACAGTGGAGTTCGATACCACGTCGCCGAACAGGAATGTGCGCCACAGCGAGCGTTTTTCGTGCCAGTTCCGGTACATCAACCAGCACAGTGCCGCAACCTCAGGCAGTGCGAGCACAGCCATGATGAGCATGATCAGCGCAGTGACCAGACACAGGAAACACCAGCTTCCCACAACCACCGGTTGGAGCATGATCAGCACCAGACTGACCACGCCAACCGGTACGACCAGAAGCCCGAACAGCGCCACAGCCCACGGCGCGGTTCGCCAGCGTGCTGCGTTGCCAATGCAACCGATGAGTGCTTCGATCATGTACGCTACTGCACCGAGTCCTGCATCCGAAATGGGGAAGGCCTCGGAGATGTCCGAAGTAAGAACGTCGTGCGTCCCCTCGCTGAACATCGGGTCCCATGCATGGTCGATATGACCGAGCTGATATGCGGCCAAATATCGGGCAAGAAAAAAGTTCACGAGCGCGAGAATAATGATCGGCGTCCGTTGCCACCACGAGGATGGGTTGTAGGACCAGCCCGGTGCGGTGTCCGGACTGTCACTTCGCGGTCCATTGAGGCCGCGTGGTACGACGAATGCCATTGCGATGCCGAGGGTTCCCACGACAGTGCTGTTGAGGTAGGCCGCCGCACTCGGCGTCTATACCACAAGCGGCGCGAAGAGAAGCCAGAATGCTACAATCGCCGCTGCCCATC
>PWVT01000193.1 GCA_003562195.1 Phycisphaeraceae bacterium
GTAAATGCCACCACCAACACGTGCGAACAGTGCCTGCGTTGATGCACCCATGCCGTAACTGAGCATGATGGTGGTGATTTCCACCAGCGTCATGCCTTCGGGCTGAATGAGGTTCCAGAGGAAGAACCAAAATGACACGTCAAGCAAGGCGAAACCGACGACCACGAGACCCATGACCGCACCGGCGCGGAACGCGACGGTCAGACCATCATTGAGCGATTGCTTGGCTGCATGCGTGGTTCGAGCCGAGGCGTTCGTCGCCATCTTCATGCCAAACCAGCCGCACAGGCCGGAGAACAAACCAGCAATTGGTACACCGATCGCAGTCCACCATGACTGAATGCCCATCGACCCGAGCAAGAGAAGAATTGCGACGAGGACAACGAACACCACCGCAACGACTTTGTACTGCCTGCGGAGATACGCCATGGCGCCCTGGCGGACGGCCTCGGCGATTTCCACCATGTCTGCATCGCCTTCAGAAGAGGCCATGACGGACTTGTAAAACTGAAACGCCATCACCAAGGCAAGGATCGCAGCCAGTGGGGCGACGAGCCAAATCCAAGCGTTGGTCATTATTTCTGCGACGGACGCGAGTGTTAGGGGATTCACAGCGGGATTCTCCGATATCTTCTTCTGGGTTACGTTGCCAAGGGGAGAATATAGCGTGAGCTGGCTGGCCGTGTGGTCAACCGTGCTTTCGCTTGACTGAAAAACGTCCAGCAACCGTTTTCAGTCGTGAACTCCCACCCATTTGTCAGCGGCCAAAGCTACCGACAACATTTGTCCGAACCTGGATTGCCCCCTGCCGCCCCCTCACCTGTTGTGCCCCGAGCGAATCGATCGACTCACACCACTGCCGGCGAACCGGCTGTGCTGCGACCGAACGACTGCCGTTAGAACGTTCGTTCCGGACGAAGCGTACGAGACTGCGCCCGCCGTCGCGCGCGGCGACGACGTTCCGATGGCTTCTCGAAGTACTGACGCTTCTTCACGTCCTTGGTCAGTCCTTCCTTCTCACAAAGCTTTTTGAACCGTCGGAGCATCTGCCCCACGGATTCATTTTGTCGTGATTTGATGCGTATGGGCATAGAACCTGTCTTTCCTGATCTTGGCTGGGTATTTCGAGCCGAGCATTAAACCGTATTTGGCCAGACTTGGCAAGTCGGCTTGGCACAATAGGCCCGACAAGGCCCGACCGCTATTCAGCAGTATCAGACCGGACCGATAAGTCATCGTCGTCATGCTTGGTATCCTCAAGCACAGCATAGGCCACGTGAGTGACGGCACTGTTCACGCGCTTGAGATGCGTGAGAAGGTCCAGATGCACTGAGCTGGTCTCATGCGACGGCCGCAAACCGCTTGTTAAACGCGAAAAATGGCGATCGCGCAATTCTTGCTCGTGCCGATTGATCTGTTCCTTGTGGCGAAGCAACTGCTGAGCCAGGTCACGGTCGCGTGTGGTGAAGGCCGTATCGGCAATCAGGAGGTTCTCAGCGATGCGCTTATGAAACTCGTCCAGCTCCTTTGCCCCCTCGGCTGAAAACGAAACACCTTTCTTGATTTTCTTGATGACCAGCTCGGAGATGTTCTTATCGATGATGTCACCGATGGTCTCCAACTCGCTGAGGTAGCGCAGTTGCCGCATGCGCTCATGTGAATCGCCCGGCTCATTGTCATCCGGCGCTAACCGTGTGAGAAACCGCTTGATTTCCCCGTCAAGAAGATCAATCTCATCATCGCGCCGAGCCACTTGCCTGGCCAGGGCTTCATCATTCTTCTTGAGCGCTCGCCAGATGTCATCAAACATGCTGCGGACGATCTCCGCGACATGCATGATCTCGCGGAGCGACTGGCCCATCGCCAGCTTTGTACCTTCTGCCGGAGCAACGTTGATGTACTTCGGCCCGAAGGTGCTGCCCGGTTCGGGAGCAGGGACAATCCGTTCGAGCATGGCAGTGAGGAGTCCGACAAGGGGCAGGCCGATCAATGCCAGCACCACGTTGAACGCCGTATGCAACATGGCAATCTGTGTGGTCATCGGCCCCGGCGAGGCATCAAGCACGCGCAACAGCAGCGGCAGCATGGCCAGACCCAAGAGTGCGACAATGACCTTCAATGCCAGATTTCCAAACGCCAGACGACGCGACTCGATCCGCCGCCACCCGATCAACAGTGTCGTGATCGCCAGACCAACATTGGCGCCGAGCACCGCGGGGACAGCGACGGGGTAGCCCACGGCCTCGGCGGATATCAGGCCGATCACCAACCCGATCGTCGCTGTGCTCGATTGCGTCACCATGGCGACGATCGCGGCAATGATCATGAGCATGACCGGATAGTTCTCCGCAATGCCGATGATCTGGGCAAGGTCGCTCTCCGGCTCAATGGTGGTTGGCACCGCACTCTTGATCAACGCCATGGCCAGAAAGATCAGCCCAAGACTCAGCAGGATCTGCCCGATGCCACGACTGCGGGGCTGGCGCGTGTATTGATACAGAATCACGCCGATGAGAATCAACACCGGCGACATGACATCCAGTTCCAGCGCGACGAGCTGCACCATGACCGTCATGCCGATATTCGCGCCCAGCATCACCGAGAGCATCTGCCGGGCGGTCATGTGTCCCGATTGCACAGACTGCACCGCTAACAGCGAGATCGTTGTGCTTGAAGGGGCAAGCACAGAGACCCCCAGCCCCGTTCCGAACGCCCTGCCGCGACCGGTGCCGGCACGTTGCAGCCAAAGGCCCAGCCGCTCACCAAAGAGCCGGTCTAATCCCTTGCGCAGGAATCGCACCGCAAAGATCAGCAGCGCAACGCCTCCTGCGATGGTCAACAGCATCGCCATAGATAAAGATGATACGACAGGATGCAGTGGAACGTGCCGTGCCGTGCTCTCTCCACAATTGCCCTCATCTCCACAGTACACTGCCTCTATGTCCACCACTTCAACCGCGACCGTATTACGTCTCAAACGATTGAACAACCTCGCCACGTTGCCGGAGTACCAAAGCGAACACGCTGCAGGCATGGATCTCCACGCTGCACTGGCTGAACCAGTGACACTTCAACCCGGTGATATCACACTTATCTCCTGCGGCTTCTCGATGGCCGTGCCTGTCGGTTTCGAAGCCCAAGTTCGACCGCGCTCCGGTTTGGCAAGCAAGTTCGGCATCTCCATGCCCAACGCACCGGGCACGATTGATGCCGACTACCGCGGTGAAGTGAGAGTGCCGCTGATTAACCTCGGCCGTGACCCGTTCACGGTCGAACCCAACATGCGCATCGCGCAGATGGTGATCGCACCCGTCGCCCGCTGCGACATTGAAGAGGTTGCATCACTGGACGACACCCAGCGCGGCAGCAACGGCTTCGGCAGCACGGGCGTGTAAAAGACCTACACCCCGCACCATCACAACTCCGGTATGCGCCCCGGACCCGCTCGGCCCCGGCCCGCCCCTTGCCGGGGCCGAGCGTTTTTGCACTCACTTTTTTGCACGCATCTGCGAGCGGCATGGGCAGATTGCTTTCTGTTGGTGAGCGGGCCGGCGGGTTCTGTATACTTTTTCCTGGTGAAGATGAAACCGCTTCGCTGGCGTTCTCTGTGCCGTTGCGTTCTGTTGAACATTTAACTCGGAGATCGAAGATGCCCTTTACGCGTATAGCCGCATGGCTCACGGTGTGTCTCGCTGCGATGGCGATGTCTGCTCAGCAGGCGCTTGCCGACGCTGGACAGATTCTTCTGCAGCTTGACACCTATCCGAATCGAACGCTCGCGCATCCCGACAAGGATCTCATTTACATCACGCATAACGATGGCATCCTGTCGATCGACACGGTCAACCACATCGTTGCCGCCTCGGTGGAGATCGACGGCCGCCCGCGCGGCATGGCGCTGTCCGCGGATGGCGAAACGCTTTTCGTCGCAGACCACTTCAACGCGCACCTGATTGTGCTTGATGCGCACCTTCAGCAGCGGCCTGTGTTCATGCCCACCGAGGCGACGTTTTCCTCACTCGCCATGGGGCTTGATGGCCGGCTCTTTGCGACCAGGTCGTCGGCGAGTCAACCGCAGGCGATCTATGAGCTCGACAGCAGCACCGGCGAGACGAACCAATTGATCTTCGGCGACGGGTTCAGCATCTTCCAGAACGCGCGCCTCGCCATCACGCCTGATCGCACACAACTCTGGTGGCTGAAGATCGGCGGCTCTCCATCGAAACTCGCGGCGTTTAATGTTCGCACGGCGGATGTCTCGGTCGAGTGGGCTTCTCCCCATTCTGACTTCGGAAGCAATGGCCAGGATCTCGCCATATCGTCCAACGGCGATCGTGTCACGCCATGCAACGGCGCGCCGTATAACTTCCCTGCCATCTCCACTGAAAGCTTCGAGACGCTCGGCCAGTTCAACACCGGCCCGTATCCGCGCTCTGCTGCGTACAGTCCTGATGATCTCGTCTTCTACGCCTCGCACACCACCGGCGGTTCGATCTCGCAGTGGGACGCGACGGATTACACCTTTATCAGCACGATTCCGTTTCTCGGCACCGCTCGCGAACTGAGTGTCGATCGCACCGGCCGCGTGCTCGTTGCGGGCTTTCACATCACGAGCAACAACACCATCGGCCTGCGCCTGATCGACACCGGCCGCTCCGTGCACACGAGTGTTCACCTGGACCTCCGTCCGGGCTCGTGCCCCAACCCGCTCAACCGAAAGAGCCAGGGCGTGCTGCCTGCTGCCATACTGGGCACGCCGGAGTTTGATGTGACATCGATCGATCCTGAGTCGATCGTGCTTCGGCGCGTTGATGGCAATGGCGAGGGTGTCGCGCCGCTGCAAGGTCCGCCTGGCCCCGGTGTGAGCATCGGTGATGTGGGCACACCTGCGACATTTCGCGATCCCTGTGAATGTCACACTGCAGGGGGCGATGGCATTGCCGACCTGAAGCTGAAGTTCAGCGTGCCGCAACTGGTGGATGCACTTGCACTGGATGATCTGCTGGCAGGAGAAACGGTGAAGCTGCGCGTTGAAGGCGAACTCGCTGACGGCACGGCCTTTGAGGGCGACGACTGCATCGTCCTGGTGGGCGGCTCTGGTGTAGCTGATCTGCTGATGTTGCTCGATGCGTGGGGTGAGTGCGCACAGCGGTGCGACGCTGATCTGAATGATGATGGCATCGTGGATATCAATGATCTGAAGATACTGCTCGATCAGTGGGCTTCGCCTGATTCATCTTCAAGCCGCAGGACACAGGAACGTAAGCGGCGTTGAGCCGGCTTCTGCTCGCAACCTTCAGTGATTGAACGCACCCAAGGGCACGATTGCGTCGGCCAGTGACGCTTGATGCGGCGGGACGTGATGCGTCTGCATAGCGGTGGTGGCGGAGGGTGGTGTAGGTGCGCGCGAAGCCGCAAGCGGCTTGATGGAAATATGAAACCTTTTGGTTGACAATACTTCCTCCGGGGATATGCTAAACCATATGGTTGCAGATCGCTCCCCCACCTTGGATCGTGTGTTTCACGCCTTGTCCCACCCTGCACGACGGTCGATGTTGCGCACGCTGTCGCGCGGGGAGCGCAATCTCAGCGAATTGGCCAAGCCGTTCAAGATGTCCTTCCCTGCCGCGTCGAAGCATGTGCGGGTGCTTGAGCATGCGGCGTTGGTCGAGCGGCGAAAGGTCGGCCGCGAGCATATTTGCCGCATCAACGGCGCGCCGCTGAAAGATGTCAACGCGTGGATCGAAAAATACCGTGTCTTCTGGGAGGAACGCTTCGACCGGCTGGATGACTATCTCAAGACGCTCAAGGACAAACCGCCCAAGTAAGCCGTATAAGCCGCTTCCGGTTTCGCACACAGGAGTTTTTACATGAAGTACCTCGCACTTTCACTGCTCGCCATCGCGCTGCTTCTCGGCCTGAGCCACGCCGCCACACAGCAACCAGCCGATGCACCGCCCGACATGCCGCCCATGCCAACGCCGCAGAAGGAACATGAAAACCTGCAACGGTTCGTCGGCGAGTGGGACTTTGTCACGACGGTGTACATCCCCGACCAGCCGCCCATGAGCGCGCCGGGAACGGAAGCCGTGCGCGCCCTCGGCGAGTTCTGGATCGTCGGCGAAAGCGTCAGCGACATGATGGGCATGCCGATGACGAACATCATCACCATCGGTTACGACCCCCAGCGCGGCAAGTATGTCGGCACGTCGGTGGATTCCATGTCGCCGCACATCACGCACTATGAAGGCGGCGCCAACGACGCCGGTGACCGCTTCACGCTGCGCTGGCAGGGGCCGTGCCCGTTTCAGGGCGGCGCGATCGTGAACTTCCGCGGCGTGACGGAGTTTGACGGCGATGACCGCCGAACCTTCATCGCTGAATCGCAGGATGTTGATGGCAACTGGTCGCGCATTGTTGAAGTGACCTTTCGCCGCAAGGGCTGAGTTGACTCAATCTGGAGCATTGTCATGAACGCACCACAGGCCGAAGCCCAACATCGTCTCGTCATCACGCGCACATTCGACGCTTCGCGTGAACTTCTCTGGGAAGCGTGGACGCAGCGCGAACATCTGCTTGCGTGGCTGTGTCCGAAGGACTTCACCGTTCTGTTCGCCGATGTGGACCTGCGCCCGGGCGGAAAGTGGCGGTCGGGCATGCAGGCGCCCGATGGCGAGCACTACGTTGCTGGCGGCACGTATCGTGAAATCGACGAGCCGCACCGGCTCGTCTTCACCCACGCATGGGAGAAGAACCAGTACGAATCGGGCGTTGAAACGCTCGTCACTATCACGCTGCGCGATGCAGGTAGCGACAAGACGGAAATGACCTTCGTGCAGGTTGGCTTTGATACCGTGGACTCGCGCGATGGACACGAAGGCGGCTGGAGCGAAGCGTTTGACAACCTCGGCCGACATGTCGGTAATGCGGTGGGTTGATGCGTAAGAACAAGTTGACCAGAGCTTCAACTGGAGACTGTTATGTCCACAACGAAAACCATTGAATCAGACATGCGCGAGTGTCTTGAACGTCTGGCAGCGGCGATTCGCAACAAAGACCCCGCGACCGTACTTAAGCAGTACGCTCCTGATGCCGTGCTGTACACACTCGCGCCGCCGCTACAGGCACCGCCGATCAATGCCAAGGATCTGAATGTATGGTTCGCCACGTGGCAGGGACCGCTTGGCTACGAGTTTCACGACATGAACATCATCGTGGAAGGGGACCTCGCACTGTGCCACGGCTTCGTCCGGCTGACCGGCACAAAGATCGCCGGTGAACATGAGGACCTGTGGTTTCGCACCACGCTTTGCATTCGCAACATCAGCGGACAGTGTCTCATCGCCCATGAGCATGAATCAGTGCCGTTCTACATGGACGGCAGCTTCAAAGCGGCAATCAATCTGACGCCCTGACCGCCACACATTCGTCAGGAGATTTTCATGAAGCACTCGCATTCCACAGAGACGCAGCACCAGCATGCCATTACCATCACCCGCACGTTTGATGCTCCGCGCGAGTTGGTGTGGAAGGCATGGACCGAGGCGGAGCACATCGCCAAATGGTACGGCCCGCGCGGCTTCACAACCCGCGTGGAGGAGCACGACTTTCGCCCCGGCGGCCGCTTTCGCTATGTCATGATCGGGCCGGACGGCGCAGAGTATCCCTCCGTCGGCGTCTTCCGCGAGATCACGCCGATGGAGCGCTTTGTCAGCACCGATGAGTTCGGTGAGGATTTCAAGCATCCCGACTTTCCCGACCTGCCGCGCGGCATTGTCGTCACGTTCACCTTTGAAGAGGTCGAAGGCGGAACCCGCGTGTCCATCCACATGGCCCACCCGACCGAGGAAGATCGCTCAAAGCACGAGAAAATGGGCGTCGTCGCCGGCTGGAGTTCGAGTCTGGACTGCCTCGAAGAACATCTGGTAACCATCGCGTGAGCGAGAGAACGATTGCAGGCGAACGAGGAGACACTGATGACCGCCGCCGACGCCTCACAACCAAACCACAAACTGCTCTGCTACGGCATCATCGCAAGGCCGCCGCACGTACCTGCTGAGAAAGGTCAATCATGACAACCGGCAAACTCACCATCACCACCCCCACCGATCGTGACATCGCCATGGTGCGCGAATTCGACGCGCCGCGCAGCGCTGTGTTTGACGCCTGGACGAAGCCGGAGCAGCTCAAGAAATGGATGTACGGCCCTGAAGGCCATTCACTACAGACGTGCGAGATCGACCTCCGCGTGGGCGGCAAGCTGCGCTTTGTCTGGCTGCTGCCCGATGGCAGCACCATGGGCATGAGCGGGGAATATCGCGAGGTCGTGCCGCCGAAACGCCTTGTCAACACCGAACTTTTCGATGAAGACTGGACCGGCGGCGAAACGCTCGTCACCAGCGAGTTTGACGAGCGCGATGGATGCACAGTTTTCACACTCTCGATCCGCTACAGCTCGCGCAAAGCGCGTGATGCAGCGTTACAATCGGGGATGACTGAAGGCATGGAAATGTGTCACGCGCGACTCGATACATTGCTCGCCTGACCACGAATCACACACAAAGAGAAAGGTATCATCATGACCACCCCCATTCCTCCGGGACACGAAGGGCTTATCCCATCGCTCACCTGCGAAGGTTGTGCCGACGCCATTGAGTTTTACAAGACCGCCTTCGGTGCGGAGGAAGTCTGCCGCATGCCCTCGCCCGATGGACGCATCATGCACGCGCAGATCACGATCGGCGGCCGGTACATCTACCTTGCGGATGACTTCCCGGAATACTGCGGCGGCCAGTCGCGATCACCCAAAGCGCTGGGCGCCACGCCGGTGACGATTCATCAGTACGTCGATGATGTTGATGCTGCGATGCAGCGGGCTGCTGACGCCGGCGCGACCGTGACGATGCCTGCGCAGGACATGTTCTGGGGTGATCGATTCGGTGTTGTGACGGACCCGTTCGGCCATGCCTGGTCGATCGCCACGCATATCAAGGACCCCACGCAGGAAGAAATGGAAAAGGCCGCGCAGGAAATGTTCGCGCAGAGCTGAGCATCCATCACTCGCGCAATGGGTCGCGAGGCGTTGATCGAAGATTGCGGGCGTCATGCCCGCACTTTTTTGTTGCCGCGCTCAACAGTTCTTCATCTAGAAGAAGAACTGCAGTTGTGAGCGCACAACGATCTGGCCTCGTTCGCCTGCAGCGTCGGCGCGCCACCCGGCGGTTTGCGCTGCCCAGAACGGCGCGACCTCGTTGAAGCCGTAGCCAATGTCGGTGGTCACTTTCAGAGTGTTGCGCGCGAGATAGCGGTTGACTCCGGTCGTCAGGACACTGAGGTCACGCCCCATGCCATCGCTGTGCCCCCATTCATAGCGGGCAAACACTTCCCACGCATCCGGCACGAGATGGACGCCACCTTGCACGACAAGGCCGTATTGGTCAACGCTGCCATTGCCGCGCGTGCTTTCATGGTTGCCGACCATTGCAGCAAAGACGCTGGCACCACCCGAGTGCACGCTCGCATCGATTGTCCATCGCACGAGTTCCGTGACATCATCATCAGTCCCATGTGCATCACGCTGCCATACCAACGCGCCGCCGATGACCGCACCGAACGGGTCATCAGACCAACTCGTCATGTCGCGAAGCTGACTCCACTGCCCGGCCAACAACAGTTCCACCGAGCCGATGAGTGTGTGTTGACTCGTGCGCATGTTCCACGGCGTCGCAATACCGCTGGTGAATGTCCCGGAAGTGCTTGGGATCCCGTCGTAGTAACCAACGGTCATGCGCGCGGCCTGTCCCAGATCACCGGCAAGTTGCACGCCCTGTGTCCAGCCCTGTCGAAACGTCGCGTTGATCAGCGACCGCTCCGCTGTGAGTTGCCGGCCGCTGGAGGTGAGGTCTTCGAGCAATAGACGAGGCCGGAACTGGCCCGCGCGAATCACCCAGGCATGTGGCAGGTGTTTTTCGACGTACAGATCCAGAGTCGAGAAGGTGCCATCTCGTCCGAAGTCGCCGTGGATGCGATATCGCCAGGATGGATCAATGATGTGGCCGGAGAAGATCCCCTGCGTTCGTCGGTTTTCAAACCCACTTCGATGTCGGTCACCATCATTGCCCGGTGCGGACTGGTGGTTGTACACATTCCGCACCTGCGCCAAGCCGGCAATGGTCAGACGCGAGGTGTTGTCCCGGCTGGCGATGTAGAAATTGCCATCATGCCCTGCCGTCAACCCATCGTTGACACAGCTTGCTCGCCATGCTGCATCGTCGAGCAGATGCCTCACCAGCGCCTCGACTTCATATGATCGCTGGGCCTTCAACCAGTTCGGACGATCAACCATTCGCAGCGCTTGCGCGCGTTGCTCGAGGTGTTCAAGTTCCTGTTGGAGTCGGTCCAGTTCGTCAGCATGGGCGGCTGTGACCGTGATCAGAAGGCAAGCCGCCGAAGCCATCACGCGCCGTTTCATCGTCCGCATCGTACCCCATGCCGCGCGCAACTGTTGCTGCTCGGCGGCACAGAATGCAATACTCCATCCGCAATTTGCATCGGAGATGGGAGGAAAACAGTCAAAAATACCGATATTTATAGGAGCATCGGTTGTCTGCACCGATGCTTGACAGTACATTCCTCGCAACGGAAGCCCATTCGGGCGTTTCAAAACTACGAAAGGAACATTGATGGCCACTACAGCAAAAGCACCGGTGAAAGCCCGTACCAAGTCTCAGATCCTCTCCGACATCGCCGATGACACCGGCCTGACCAAGAAGGATGTTCAAAGCGTCTTCGACGCCATGAGCGGCCTGATCAAGAAGGACATTGGCAAGCGCGGTCCCGGCGTGTTCAGTGTCCCCGGCCTGATGAAGATCAAAGTCGTCCGCAAGCCCGCCACCAAGGCGCGCAAGGGCATCAACCCCTTCACCGGCGAAGAAACTACGTTCAAAGCCAAGCCCGCCCGTAACGTGGTCAAGGTACAGCCGCTCAAGGGCCTCAAGGACATGGTCTAACGATCGACGGGAGAAGAAACGAGCACGTTTTTTCGCTCCGACATTTGTGCAACCACTCCCGCCGAATCTCTGATTCGGCGGCTTTTTTTTGACCTCCACTCGCCCTGATGCACATCGTTCAGCAACGCCTGCACGACACTGGATGACGGATCGCACCCAGCATCGCGTGGACTGTGCTGGATACGCAGCAACTTGCCAAGCATTGCACGCTGCCATCGCTCCGCCATGTCAGGAACACAAATGCCACTTGGTGTGTTTCGTAATCGCGCCAATGCCCGACGTGCAAGCCGAACCCGCCCACGCATCGCCGCCGCGACCACCAGGGTCGGCAGCGCATCACTCTGCTGCGAACTATGGCGCTGCAACGCGTATGCAATCATCGCGGCAGCCGTGAATCGCCCCTGTGAAAGCATGATTCGCGCCATTTGTGACCTCGCCCGCAGATGCGCGGGCGTGATGCGCTGCATCGCCAAATCCAATCGCTGGGCATCGCCGACATGCTCAAGCGCAGCAAGCAACGCACACAGCAGGTGATCCTCGTCACCGTGCCCGGATGCCAGTGCGTTTTCGTACACCTCAACTGCGTCGAGCATGCGCCCCTGTGCCTGAAGGACACGGGCAATCAAGGTCGGTGGCGGGCAGGTCATATCATCCAGCGTCCACTCCGCACGCTGAAGGTCGCCAACGCCGAGCAACGCATCGACAAGCATCGCCTTCAGATTGTCGTCAAGCGTGTCGGGGTCTGCATCAATCAAGCGCAATGCCTGCTCGTATTCATTGAGTTGCAGCGCGACCTGAACTGCTAACTTCCGTGTGCCGCGATGATGCGGACGTTGAATGAGCAGTTCTTCCAGCTCGGTACGTGCCTGGGTCCACCGCTTTCGCTCGACCATGCATTGAGCACGGAGCAGACGAAGTGATGCGTTCTGTGGATGTTGCATCAATGTGCGAGCCACCGCGGCCTCTGCACCGTCAATATCGCCTGCACAGAGCAATCCCTTGATGTGAAGTCGCTGGACACCCGGACTGTCGGGAACAATGGTCATCGCCCAATTGATCAGGTCATCGGCCCGCTCAAGTTCGACGGCCCGGATCGCACGAATCAAGTTGGCCGCTTCAAGCCGTCCGCTCATGCTGCCTTCCTCGGTCGTTGCACACCATCCGTCGCGGGCTTTTCGGTAACGGGAGCATCCGCTTCCGCTTCCTGATCAAGCTGCTCGAGCAGCAGGATGATCGACGCAGACATCGGGTTGAGCTCAAGCCCGCGGTGAGCCCACTGTTGTGCTTCCGTTTCTCGCTTGAGCAGCATTGCCAAGCGCGCCAAGGCCTCAAACGCCGGAGCTGGTTGATCAAACGCATCCAACGCCTGTTGTGTTGCGTCATAGATCAGTGACGCCACCATCGCATCAAACGAATGTTGCTGATACTGGACGAGGATGGGCAGTGTCTCTGGCTCTGCAGCCAGTTCCATTGCGAGCGCGTCGATCTGTGTCGTTGATGGTTTGGCAGCGGTCGCGTTTCGGTCAAGACCTAACGATTCACACAGCACATTGATCTCGACTGTTCCGTGATTGACAATCGATGCCTGTCGCAGCCGCTTCGCCCAATGCTGTGCCTGCTCGCTACGCCCCTGTCTCATGCAGATGACGAGAAGCTGCTCCAACGTTGCGGGATCATCGACATGATGAAGGTTGCGTGTGAGGGCCGCAATTGCCGAGTCATCGTCGTTCGATGCACTGTCCAAGAAGGCCAACAGTCGCCGCGTCGCAAGCGGTGCTGTTGACTTGCGTGACCATGCATACAGCGCAATGTGCGCCTCGGCATGGCGTCCCAACTGGACGAGGCACGCCGCGCGCAACATGCGCAAGGACGCTGTGCAAGACAGACACGCATCAATAATGGCAAGGGCATCGTCAAATTTATTCTGGGCCAGTTGCAGTCTGGCAAGCCGATCCGTCAGTCGCGAAGAATGCACCGCCAATCGTCGCCCGTTGGCTGCAAGACGGTTGGCCTGTTCGAACATGCCGCGATCAAGTGCCTGTTCAACAGCTTCAGCAAGCCGTCGAGCCATGCATCGCATGGTTTCGTCGGGACACGAGATTGCAGTCTTCGTGGCTGTCATGAGACGTCTCTCCAATTCTGTCGTCTCTATCGGACTGCCCGGAAACGCACTTCAGCCAATCTGGGCAATGTGTGCGGATATATCTGGATTGATAAAAGTGACAAAAAGGATGAACCCCCGGCCCAGAGAGCTGGTAGACACACATGAAAGGCCGGTAGCAAGTTCGCGTTCGCTGCTGGCCGCTGCCATTGTTGATGGTGTTGAGAATCAGCACCTGAGCGTACTGCACCGCCAGAGCGCTCCAATCGCACTACTGCCTTGTTTTTTCAGATGTGCTGCTTCGTGCGTTCACGCACTCATCGCTCATTTGTGGCAGGGCCAGTGGCACAATTCAAGGAGATAATCATGAAGTACCTCATCACAAGCGGAGCTATCGCAGCCGTGGTGTCGTTCGGTATGGCAGCAGGTGGCTGCGGGAATGGCGGCTATGAGGCCCCGCCGCCAGCACCAGCGACCGATCCACCGCCCCAACAGCAACAACCTCAACAGCCAGGCACCGAAGATGACCCGTTCGGTCAGCCAAGCCCCGGAGCACCCGGCACCCCGTAAAGACACCTTCACACACGGAACGAGCGACCGGGATGTTCCCGGCACGCTCGTTCTAACTTTTTGTTCTCTCAGGAGAAACCATGACTTTGATTTCCAAACGACGTATCTTCGGTGGTCTCGGCGCACTGGCGCTGATTGGCGCAACCGCCGGATTAACCCTCAACACCACCGCAGCACAGAATCCGCAAACCGATATGCGCATTGTGGACGATCACGACGGTAACCGAGAAGCTGTGCAAGTTGGAACCTTCCAACCGCAATCGGCCTTCGAGCGCTACCACCGCGCAGAAGAGCTTTCCCAGCAGATGCAGGAACTGCAGATGGAAATGCAGCAAGCACAGCAGGAAGGTGATCAGCAGCGCATGATGGAACTTCAGCAGCGCATGCAACAGATGCAAAACGAGGTCGTTGAACAGTTCTACGACGATCTCGATCGCAGCATGCCGGAGATCGCCGAAGAAGCCAACGTGCAGATTGTCGCTGTGGATGTCGTGTACACCGACCCGTCCATCGGTGAAGCTCGCGATCTGACCGAGAAGGTTGTCGAGCACCTCAACGGTGATGCAGCAGACGACCGGCTCCAGGATGATGTTGCCCCCGGCTCACCTTGGTAAATCATTTACAACCACACAAATCGATTGCGTCAGCCACCAAAGCCCGGCCATGTGCCGGGCTTTTTCATAGCTTGATCAATACGCGCGAATGTCCGCTGCTTTGCGCCAGTTCAAATAGGACGTGTTGAGCACGCGGAACCCGCCAGGTGTTGGATAGTTGCCGGTGAAATACCAATCCCCGGTGTGATGCGGCAGTGCCGCGCGAAGGCCATCAATGTCCTGGTAAATCACCCGCACCTCGCCCTTCCACGGGATCGATGTGGGATGCACAAGCTGGGAGACCTTTGCCGATAGCTCTTCCAGTGTGAACTGGTCGTAGATCGTTTTGACATGATTGACGATCTTCGCTGGTGGATGTTCGGCCTGGAACTGGCAGCGTTGCTCCACTTCATCCAAAAGCGCCTCCTCGCCCCGATCCTTCAGCAACCCCACTGCAGCTTCGAAGGCAATGAACCTGCCGAGTTGGCTCATATCAATGCCGTAGCAGTCCGGGTACATGATCGGCGGGGCTGAGCTAACAATGATGATCTTCTTCGGATTCAGACGGCTGAGGATCGTGATGATCGATTCGCGCAACGTCGTGCCGCGCACAATTGAATCATCCAGCACAACCAGCGTATCCGTGGGCTTCACGATGCCGCGGGTGATGTCGTAAATATGCAGAACGAGATCGCGGCGGGCAGCATCGTGGGTGATGAACGTGCGCAGTCGCTGATCCTTATGCGCGATCTTCTCCGTGCGCAGGTGGCCGTTAAGCAGGTCGCTGAGATCACTGCGATCCACCTTGCCGGATTGAATCTTCTCCCACACCTGCGCTTCGTACTGCTCGCGCGTGCATCGACCAAGCTCTTCCACCAACCCCATGTATGCCGACTCGGCCGTGTTCGGCACGAAACTGAAAATGGCATTCTCAATGTCATTGTCGAGTGCTTCAAGCACGCGCGGGGCAAGGTTACGGCCGAGGGCCTTGCGCTCGTTGTAGATTTCCGGATCGTTGCCGCGGCTGAAATAGATTCGCTCAAACGTACACTGCCGCACCGGCTGAGGATCGGTAAATGGTTCGTGGCGGATCTGGCCGTTCCGCTTGATGGCCAGCACGTGCCCGGGCCTGATCGGTTCAATCTGGTCGGGATCGACGTTGAACACGTTGGCTAACGCCGCTCGCTCCGATGCCACTGCGACCACTTCATCATTGATATGAAAAAAGCCCGGCCGAATGCCGCAGGGATCGCGAGCAACGAACGAATCCCCGTTGCCAAGCAATCCTGAAAAGACGTACCCGCCGTCCCAGTCCTGCGAGGCCTTGCGCATAATGCGAACAAGATCAATCTCTGTGGAGATGGCCTCAGCGAGTTCTCTGCCAACCAGATGCTGAAATGACTCTGGTCCCATGGTCGCGGTGAGGTGCTCGTGCTCGCGATCAAGAAAGTAGCCGAGCCGTTCCAGGATCACCTGTGTATCTGACTCACCAACCGGGTTTAGCCCGTACTCGATAAGCTGCTGAAAAAGCTGCCCGGAGTTGGTCATGTTGAAGTTGCCCGCAATGGCGAGGTTGCGGCTGGCGGTGTTGCTCTTGCGGATGTAGGGGTGGCAATTGACCCGACCGTGCGCGGAATGGGTGGCGTAACGCAGGTGGCCGAGATACACCTCACCAAGGAACTCCACAACTCGTTTCATGGCCTGGTCGCTCTTGTTCTGCCATTGGTGTTCTTCGCGGGTAATCAGGCCGCGCATGACGACATCGAAAATGCGCTCGATGGCGTTGTGACGATCGGAGCGGATCCGTTTGAGATACTCCTCGCCAGGGGGCATATTGAACTTCACCACCGCGACACCTGCCCCATCCTGACCCCGGTTGTGCTGTTTTTCCATCAGCAGATAAAGCTGACGCAGACCCCAGCCCGGATCGCCGTAGCGGTCCCGGTAGTACGTCAGCGGCTGGCGAAGCCGCACTAGGGCAAGGCCACATTCGTGGTGGATGGCGTCACTCATCGGGGACCGGAAGGTTATGCCCGCAGGCCGATTTCCGCAACGTATCCATGAGCGGATCGAAGATACCGAAGGCCTGACGCTCGGAATCTCGCCCAAGTCACCCTGAACGACCATGACTTGGGCGAAATTCCAGTTAATGTTTTGGCGGCTCAAGCTATACTGGTTTCGATTAAATCCCGGTGATGCACGTCACATCGCTGGTCGGTTCGGTTCGCTGTTGTGATCGAGCCGATTCTCTTTGACGATAAGGAAAGGGCCGAACATGGCCAACGGAACGGTTGCAAAGTTTTTTGATCAAAAGGGCTACGGATTTATCACTCCAGAAGGTGGTGGAAAGGATCTCTTCGTCCACTTCTCAGAAGTGAAGATGGACGGATTCGTCAGTCTCTCACCGGGTCAGCGCGTCGAGTTCGACGTCGCAAATGAAGAAAAGGGGCCGAAGGCAACGAATGTCAGACCGCTCTCATAAGAACTGACAATCCACGAAACAGACTTTGAATTCCCAAGCCCGCGTTGACTTCGGTCAACGCGGGTTGTTTTTTAAACCCCCACGGCTTCCGCGTCGCGGTCGGTCAGCATACCACCATCGCTGCGCTGCTTGACCGTGCCATCGCGCTTCCACGATCGCTCACATCGCGGCTCATCACGAAGATCAACCACCTCGACGCGTTCGTCCTTCGCTGCCGCATCCTTCACCAGTTCAAAGCGGCTCACGCCGCACAGGTCTGCAAGGTCCACGATGTCAAAGCCGTCATACTGATCACTCGCTGTGGTGACGCGCACGCCGCAATCCAGCGGATTGTCGATCTCGCGGCTTTGGCGGGCATCCTCGATCGCCTTGTGCCACGCTTCGCGTCGCTTGAGCAACTCGACCCATCGCGGGTCAACCGCCACCTCGCGCACGGCAGGGAATGTCTCCAGATGCACACTCGGCGCATCCTTGAGATTGACATTGTGCAAAGCTGCCCACGCTTCATCGGCGGTGTGCGGCATGATCGGCGCGATCAGCCGCACCAGCGCGTGAGCAATGTTGAACATCACCGTCTGCGTACGACGACGTCGCGGCGAGCCAGCCGCATCGCAGTACAGCCGATCCTTCGTCGCGGCCAGATACATCGCTGACATCGTTTCATTGCAGAACTTATAGATCGCGCCATGCACCTTGCGGAAGGTGAACTGCTCGAAGCCGCCGCGCACCGACTGAATCAGATTGTTCAGCTCCGCCATTGCAGCCGCGTCGATACTGGTCGCATCTGCAGCGGTGAGTTCTACGCGATGCTTCTCAGGATCAAAGTCGCTCAGGTTGCTCAGCAGGAAACGGATGGTGTTGCGAACCTTGCGATACTCCTCCCCCGCGTTCTTGAAAAAGTTCACATCGACCTTGATGTCGTTCTCATACGCCAGTGAACAAACCCACCAGCGGCAGACATCAGCACCGAAGTCCTTGAGCAGCGTTTCGACCTCCAGCGCGTTACCGCCGGACTTGCTCATTTTGCGGCCGTCCTTATCGACCATGAAGCCGTGCGTCAGCACCGTCTTGAACGGGGCTTGCCCTGTCACCCCCAGCGCGGGCAGCAGCGAGAGTTGAAACCAACCGCGATGTTGGTCCGATCCTTCAAGGTACAGATCAGCCGGGTAGCCAAGCTCGCGTTGACGCAGCACTGCATGCCACGATGATCCGGATTCAAACCACACATCGAAAATGTCGTGTGCCTTGGTCAGCGTCGACAGGTCTGCATCCTTCGCCCACTGCGGAGCATCAGCATCATCAGCAGCGTTATACTCACCAAGCAGCGCTTCAGCCGGAGCGGCAAACCAGACATCTGATCCCTTTTCTGCGATCTTCGCAGCGACCGCGCGCACCGAGGCGGGTGTGAGCAGCACTTCGCCATCGGCATTGAAAAACGCAGGGATCGGCAGGCCCCATGCGCGCTGGCGCGACAGGCACCAGTCCGGCCGGGACTCCAGCATGCCGCGCATGCGGTTGCGCCCCCACTCGGGAATGAATCGCACATCGCTTCCCACCGTGTTCAAGGCCATGTCGCGAAGCGAATGCGAATTGCCGCTGTGCTGTTGATCCACGCCCACGAACCACTGTTCGGTGGATCGGAAGATCACCGGCGTTTTGCTTCGCCAGTCATGCGGATAGCTGTGGCTGAACATGCTCCAGTGGAACATGTGGCCGGAGGCAGTGAGGTGTTCGATGATGGATGTGTTGGCCTCCCACACGCTTTTGCCGCGCAGCCAGTCGGGCACGGTGTCATCGAAGGTACCATCGCCGCGCACCGGGCAGTAGATTTCCAGCCCTTCGCGCAAGCCGGTCTGGTAGTCCTCCTGACCGTGGCCGGGTGCGGTATGGACGAGCCCCGTGCCATCTTCAAGGGTGACATACTCCGCTGCCACCACGCGGCCGGTGCGATCCGCAAACGGGTGGCGGTACTCGATGCCGACCAAAGCTGCACCGTCACACTCTGCCAGCACCTGCAACTTCTCCGCACCGCCTGCTTCGGTGACGCGCTGCACGAGGTCGGATGCGATGATCGTCACATTGCCATCGACCTGAACCAGCGCGTAGCGATACCGCTCATGCACCGCGACAGCCAGGTTGGCTGGCAGCGTCCACGGCGTGGTGGTCCAGATCATTAACGAGGGCGTAGCGTCAAGTTCCGTGTTGAACGCCGCTTCGACCTTGGCGCGATCGACGACTTCAAAGTCCACGTAGATCGACGGGTCTTCACGGTCTTCATACTCCAGTTCCGCCTCAGCCAGCGCTGTCTGGTTGGCGATCGACCAGTGCACCGGCTTGAGCGCGCGATAGACCAGCCCCTTGCTGACCAGCTCCGCAAACACCTCCAGCACCGCAGATTCGTATCGCGGCTCCATGGTGATGTACGGGTCATCGTAATCCGCAATCGTGAGCAGGCGCTTCATCTGCTGGGCCTGGAGCTTGACGAACTTGTTGGCGTACTTGGCGCACTCGCGGCGCACGGCGATTCGCCGCTCATCGTCGGTCAGTGAATTGAGCTTTTCGACCTTGCCGGACTCGACCAGTTCGGTCATCACGCGATGTTCAATCGGCAGGCCGTGGCAGTCCCACCCGGGGATGTACGGGCAGTGCTCGCCGAGCAGCAGCCGGCTG
>PWVT01000050.1 GCA_003562195.1 Phycisphaeraceae bacterium
ACATCGCTCGAATAGCTTTCATGTCCATGACCACGTACTTGAGTGACGAACCTGCTGTTTGAATTGCCGCATTGAGTTCCCGAGCGATGATCTGTGCCTCTCGTTCGCCGACATGCGGACCAAGCAGCCGGGCGTACAGGACACCGTCTTTCACCTCGGTAACCACAAACTGGGAGCAGACTAAATGCTGGGGCGCAGCATCCCCACTCATTGCAGCAATATCAGTTGTGCTTGGCATGCCAGCGGTATCGGCCGGTTTTCATCTCCGCTTCCGACATGAAACGAAAATGCCTTCTCGAATGGACGACTGCTTGGATGCGAAACTGGAACGCATGCACCAGCTTTCCCACCCGACGTAATTGCCACGACATCTGGGACCTTCTCAACGATTATCGGTACCGCTCAATGGCCGACAGTCGTTGCTCGAATGCATCGATGGCTGATTCGATACGTTGTTCAATAGCCGCAACTTGGTCGTCCAACTCCTTCATCCATGGCCTGCGCTGCGCATCGTCCACGCACGCTTCGATTCGCGAGATTTGAGTCTGAAATGCCTGCAACATTCGAGCACCAACGCGCAACCGATCCTGCAATTGCTGCATTGCATGGTGTACCTGACTATCGGTTCTGGATGCTTGATCTATGGCGCTCAGAAGTGTCGCTGTCACTTCCCGGGCCTGATCTACAAGATGAGTAAAATCTGAGTGCTCAGCAACATCCGAACGTGGCGGAACCACAACTCCGGACGTGACACGTTGGGCACCTAAGCTCACGACCTGAGCGGTCATGGGCGAAACGCTCAAGACACGGGATCGCCGAACTCCAACGGTCGACTCGAACAGACGTGCGGTCATGGCGGGTCTCCATGAGTCAACGGCTCATCAATCACATTGCAGCGGGACAATGCGACGCTTGTCTATGTGTACTTATCGGTCTACGTCTGGCTCGGACTTGAGTAGTTCTGCCTCATCAGCCCGGACGAGGTCGCTAAGAGTCGTCTCCGCTGCCAACGATTGTTGCGCATCTCGCAGCCGCCGCAACAACTCGGACTTTTCGTACGATCCACCTCGATCCACCAGCTCAAAGCCGACGTGTAAGACTTCCAGGGCTGAAATCTTCTCTGGTGGCCGCGCAAGCGTCACCGCACTGGTCTCTCGATCCTGTTCAATGCGGTATAGCAGCCCCGCCTCCTGCAATCGCTTGACCATGTCAGCGACCGTGATTTCAGGCATTGAGGTTTGCTGGGCGATGTATCGCAGCCCGGCCGGTTTGCCGTCAATGAACTTTCGGGCAATCTCGCGCATGACCAGCAAAATAGCCGCGGGATCCTGCACACCGGTGCGATGGCGCTTCTGCTCCACTTCGTCCAACCGTCGGCCACCGAGACTCTGCAACGTGGCAGCAACCTCGAGACCAAACAGCACGACTAGCCACATGACGTACAACCAGAACATGAACAACGGCACGAGACCAAGCGAAGCATAAAGCTGTCGAGTCGTCAGGAATGTTGCAATGTACCCCCCAATGAACGACTTACCACCCTGGATCAATATCGCAGCAACCAACGCACCGATGAGCGCTTGCCGCCATGCCACCCGTGTATTGGGCACAATGATGTAGAGCCCCAACATCGTCAGCCAGATGATGGTGAAACTCCACACACCCCCGGCGATCCAGGCAATCCACTGCCACGGACCGCCCATGGCCTGGATATAGGCATCCACTCGGGCATCGAGAAAAAATATGAGGCCGACAGCGATTGGGGCAACGGTCAACACCGTCCAGAACACTGGCACGCGCCGAAGCCATGATCGGCCAGACGGGGCGCGGTAGATCGTGTTGAACGCGTCTTCAATCGTTGCCATCATCGCGATGGCTGCGTAAATGAGCACTGCCAGGCCGATCCATCCAAGCGTTTCCAGATTCACATCGCCGATCTGTGCGACGAAGTCCTGTACCCACTCACCGAGGGTCATTGTGTCGAGTTCTTCTTCTCCCTCCTGTGCTTCCAGCGGAACAACCTGCACATCGTCCAGCCCCGCACCCTCGACAAGGCCGCCGATAAGCTCGTGAAAGCGATCCACCCCACGCAGTCCCTGGAACAGCACAGTAGAAACAACGACGATTGGAAACAGTGCAAAGAGCGTACGGAAGGACAACGCAGCAGCCATTTGCGGGGCATTGTCCTCTTTCAGTTGCATGGCCCCGTGACGACCGAGGTCGTAGGTGTACCGTGCTGCCTTTTGCCAGCGAGTCAACTCACTACGCGGTTGTGTGACCACGCGTTTGAGCCAGTCAGTCGCCTCGTGGAGACGATCAGAGAGCGATGGTTTCTTCGGGTCGTCTGCCATGCGTGATCTGCAGAACGTATCTTCGGATGATCTTTCCTGAAAGTCTAGCGTAGCGACGACTCTACCGGCATACGATTGGGGCTTATGGCTAAGTCTTCTCCATCCCGCTCTTCTGCACGTAGCCGCGGCCAAACCCATGCTGACTCAGCACGTCCGTCGCGTCGTCGCACGCGTCGCTCACCAAAACCGACCCACGAGTTCACCGATGACGCCCGAGGGCCACGTCTGCAAAAAGTCCTTGCTGAGGCCGGTGTCGCCTCACGGCGTGAATGTGAACAGCTCATCGCCGATGGTGAAGTCACTGTCAACGGGCATGTCGTCAAGCAATTGCCCGCTTGGGTTGACCCGCACAATGACCATATCACTGTGGGCGGCAGACGAATTCGTCAGCAGCCAACGCATGTGTACATCATGCTTTTCAAGCCCCGCGGCGTGGTCAGCACGAACGCTGACCCGGAAGGCCGCAAACGCGCCATCGACCTCGTACACTATCCTAAAGCACGCCTCTACCCCGTCGGGCGGCTGGATATCGAAAGCTCAGGGCTGCTTTTACTGACCAATGACGGCGAATTGGCCAACGTACTCACACATCCACGACATGGTGTCCACAAGGTGTATGAACTCACTGTTGAAGGCAGCTTGGATGAACGAGATGTCAAACGGCTTGAGCGTGGTTTGTTTCTGCACGATCACCAGCGGAGCGACCGGGTCAAGCGCGCTTCCGCATCATCGCTGAAGCTCATCAAGAAAGACCGCGACCGCACGCGGTTGCGCATGGAACTGGGTGAAGGCCGCAATCGCCAGATTCGTCGGATGATGGCACAGGTCGGCCATAAGGTCCGAAAGTTGCGTCGTGTACAGATGGGGCCGCTCAAGCTTCGCGGCCTTCAGCCCGGCCAATGGCGTGAACTCACCCCCGCCGAACTCAATTCGCTGAAGAACCTGAGTCCTCATCGGTGAGGATGAGAACAATGTCGGCGTGAATATCATCCTGTTGGACGGTCACGCGGCACATGCGGGTCAACTCGAGTGTTGCAAGAAACATGCCGATACGCTGGCCGGGGTTTTGGCCGTCAAACGCTTCCTGCAACCGCAACCGCTTATCGTTCGCTCGCTGCAACCGATCAAGTAGATCCTCCTGATGCAGTGCAATGGGTGTGTCGTCGATTTCGACGGTGTGATCACCAAGTCTCGTCAGGTCGATGGACGCGATGATGCGCTCATACGCCTCAGATAAATCGAGCGCGTGGGCATCATCCAACTCAAGCTCGATCGGCTCGGCTTCTGCTGCTTCGCGCTGTGCTTTGGTCGGTCGGGCAGCAAAACGTTCTGCGAACGCCCGACGTCGCTCCTCAAGCTGCTCAGCCGCGACACGAAACTTCTGATACGCCAGCAATTGCTGCACCAGTTCATAACGTGGATCGCTGGCCTGCATTGACTCAACGTCGCCCACTTCACCCCCACCCTCGCCATCACGCTTTTCGACAGGCATGAGTACGCGCGATTTGATCTCGATCAGCGTAGCCGCCATTACGAGAAACTCGCCAGCGACATCGATGTCAATCGTCTCAATCTGCTTGAGAAAAGCCAGATACTGATCGGTGATGCTGGCGATCGGGATGTCATGTACATCCACCTCCGCCCTGCGGATGAGATAGAGCAACAGGTCCAGCGGCCCTTGGAAATTCTCAATCGTGATCTGGTATTCATCCTGAAGTTGCATTGGCGTGACCGTAACAGATGTTTGGACGATCGGACGTTCAGGTGTTTATGATACAGTCGTGAGCAGCACCAAACCTGAAACATCTGAAAGCGTCTTTCTCGCCGAAGCGCTGCGTGCGGAGGCGGCTGCCATCACGCGCATAGCGGACCGACTGAACAATGGCGAAAATGCCGCCGCCAACGCTGCGGTGGACCTGCTGGCCGAATGTGCCGGCCACGTGGTTGTCGCTGGAATGGGCAAATCCGGCTTGGTAGGGGCGAAAATCTCCGCGACCTTCTGCAGTCTCGGCCAACCTTCAAATGTGCTGCATCCCGCTGAGGCCGTGCATGGCGACCTCGGCCGCGTCAGGCGAGGCGATGTGGTGATATTGCTGAGTTATTCCGGCGAGACAGAAGAAGTCGTCAACCTGGCAGCAATCCTCAAAGCCGATGGTGTAAAGCGGCTGGGCATCTCCGCACACGATGATTCAACGCTGGCCCGGCTCTGCGATGTGCATCTAAGCTTGGGCGATGTCACCGAGGCATGTCCGCTCAATCTCGCTCCGACCGCCTCCACCACCGCCATGCTCGCGCTGGGCGACGCGCTCGCGCTCGCTGTCTCCCGTCGGCGCAACTTCCAGGAAGATGATTTCCACAAGCACCATCCAGGTGGGCTGCTTGGCGCAGGCCTTCGCACCATCACCGAAATCTTACGATTTCGTGTCGGCGAGAATCTGGCTGTCGTTCGCGATGATGTCACCGTACGCCAAGCGTGCGTGGAAGCGCGGTCTGCGGCGAAGAACCATCGCCGAGCCGGCGCAATCATCCTGGTCGATGCCTCTGGGTGCCTTTCCGGCATTTTCACCGATGGTGACCTGCGGCGACTGGTGGTAGACGATGCTGATGCCATGTCGCGCCCAGTTCAGGATGTCATGACCGCCCGGCCACAGCATCTGACCGTAGACGACCTTGTCCGCGATGCGGTTCGCCTGGTGCGCGAGCGACGTGTGGATGAAATTCCCGTACTGGACCGTGATGGCAAACCCGTCGGGCTTGTTGACGTGCAGGATCTTATCGCAATGAAGGTCGTCAGTGAGTAAGACCCAGCATCGCAGCCGAGGCGTGCATTTCTGATTCTTCGATTCATCCGTGACGGCACGGGCCGACGCGTATTACAATTTTTCACATGAGTCAACTCAACGCCCACGAATCGCGCGTGCTCGGTGTCCTGGTTGAAAAGGCCATGACGACGCCGGCGCAGTATCCCATGACGCTTAACGCGATCGTCAACGGGTGTAATCAGAAAAGCAACCGCGATCCGGTTCTGACGCTCAGTGAAGATCAAGTCTTTGACGCACTCAACGGTCTGCGGCGAAAGGGCCTTGCCCGTGAAGTGATGATGAGCGGCAGTCGGGTTGAAAAGTATCGGCATGTGTCCAAAGAAGTCCTCGAAACCGATACCACTGGATTGGTTCTCCTCGTCGAGTTGCTCCTCCGTGGGCCGCAGACAGTCGGTGAGCTTCGCACGCGTGCGTCGCGAATGTACGCCCTGGATTCCACCGAGACCGTCTCAGCAGCACTCCGTCACCTCCGTGATCGCGATGTACC
>PWVT01000004.1 GCA_003562195.1 Phycisphaeraceae bacterium
CGAACATTGCAGCCGGACTTCGCTGGACGGGTTCATTCGTCATCACAACAACTAACTCAACAGCCGCGCGATGTCGTTATATGTCACGACGAGAAACAGCGTGCCGATGAGCAGCAGGCCGAAGATCGTCGCCCAGTTTTGAAACGCGATCGACGGCGGCTCACCCTTGATCTTCTCGTAAATCAGAAACAGAAAAAGCCCACCATCGACAATCGGAAGTGGTAGGAAGTTGATCACCGCGAGGTTCACGCTAATGACCGCAAGCAGAAAGATCAGATAGAGGATGCCCCGATCTGCAATGGTCACACCCACGTGCACGATGCCCACCGGGCCGCGCAATTGGTCAACCCCGACAGTTCGGCGGAAAAGCCGGTCAATCGTGAGGTACGTAAGCTGCATCATCTTCCACGTTTCCTCGCTGCCCATCTTGAGTGCGGTGATGGGGTTGCCATCAGCGGTGCGCGTGATTTGCAGCGGCTCAAAGAACATCTCAGGCAAGCCGGATTGCCATCCAAGTCTGTGCAGGGTGGCGATGTCAGTCGCGGTCAATTCGATGGTCACAATCTCGCGCTCGCGACCGGGCGTGGGATGAATGACCGCCAACTCGACAGTCGCCCCCGCCTGCTGCTCGAGCGCATCTTCCGTCATAGTACGCAATGCGGCACGAAAGTCGGCCCAGTTGTCCACTGGCGTATCACCCACTACATCAATGCGTGTTGCAGGGAACAGTTGCAGGCCGTGCACTGGTGTGTTGCGTGATTGCTCGCCTTCATCGTTCTGCACCGCGATGCGTTCCAATGGTGCTGCGGTGTACGGCACATCGAGCGCGTACCCGGGCATGACGTTCAGCATGCCGGTGTCGTCAAACGTGCCGCGTCGGGCGACGACGGCGTTGACTTCAACTTCTTCGCCATCACGCAGCACGAGCATGGACAGCATTCCAGGTGACGCTGAAGCAGCCGCTTCGCGGAACTGACGCATGGTCGGGCCGTGTACATCGCCGATCGCCAGCACGACGTCGCCATCGTGCAAAATGCCTTCATTGTGAGAACCGGGCGAGACCTGGCGGATTTCCACCAACGGCGTAAGGCCGAACAAGCCATGTTCAAAGTGCTGTGCAGCGTCAGCTGGGGCGTTGGCGTACAGCAGCAAATCAAGCTCCGGCTGCGAGGTGATTGTGGCGGTGAGCGTTTCATCTCCACGAGCCCAGGACGTTTGCACCGGTTCACCGTCGGCTTGCTCAAAGACTGTACGGAATTCCTGGTACGTCGCAACGCTTCGACCATTGGCTTCAATCATGGCCATGCCTGGGCGCACACCCTGCTCCCACAAACCTGCCTGACGAAGCGCATTGCTGATCGCACCAGTGCGATCGGGCCGGGGCAGTTCGAGGGAGAACGCAGGCATCACACCGATACTTCGCAAACCTTGCACAGGATCGCGCACCGGTTCGATGGCAAAGTTCAGTGGTTCATCCACACCATCCCGCTGTACTGTAAAGTTCACGGGCACGTTTGGCCGACTCATGGCCCCCGCGATCTGCACATCAGCAAACGTCTTGGCTTCTTTGCCATCGACATGTGTGACCACATCACCGGGCTGCAAACCAATCGTGGTAATGCCAAGCCTTTCAGCATTGTCTGCCACGGCGGTCGCCCCAGGAGAAGCCGGTGCGACACCGCCGACGATCGGCGCGTCAAAGCGCACACCGATCATGAACACAGCAACAAAGAGCACCGCTGCAAGAATGACATTCATAATCACACCCGCGGAAACGACGATCATGCGTTTGCCGATCGGGCACTTGTTGTAGCTTCGGGGATCCTCGGAGATCGCTTCAGGGTTGGCGTCTTCCTGGCCGAGCATGCGCACGAAACCACCAATGGGCAGCCAGCGTAATGAGTACTCGGTTTCACCGATGTCGTGCTGCTCAAGCTCAGCGTCAGTCAGGTCTGATGCTGCCTTGCCGGTTTTGCGCACGACCTTGTAATGGGTTGAGCCGGCTGCAAAGCCAACACCTTTGCGCCATGACAATACAACGGGTCCCATGCCCACGGCAAAGGCCTCGGTACGAATGCCGGCCCACTTCGCAGCGACGAAGTGGCCAAGCTCGTGAATGAAGATCAGCAAGCCGAAGCCAAGGATCATCAGCAGAATGTTGAAGCCGGTAAAAAGCATGGGCGTATTGGTATATGAATCAGGTGCTAGGTGTCAGGATTCGATCATTCACGAACTCACGAGCCGCGCAATCGGCATGCATCACATCGTCCATTGAAGTCACGGCCATTGGCTTATGTGCATCCAGTGCATCCCGGACGAGGTCGGTAATGGTGCTGAAGCCGATTTTTTCATCGAGAAACGCCGCCACCGCTGCCTCGTTGGCCGCATTGAACACGGCACCAGATGTGCCGCCAGATTCGATCACACGGTAAGCCAATCGTAGCGCGCCAAATCGGTCGTGATCGACCGGCTCGAAGTCCATTTGCCGCAGGGACGCCCAGTCCATCGTCTGCGAGCAGCCCTCGGCACGGTGCGGCCAGGTCAAGGCGTATTGGATCGGCGTTTTCATATCCGGCGGACCCAGTTGGGCAATGACCGAGCCGTCCACAAACTCCACGAAACTGTGAATCAACGACTGCGGATGGACGATGGCGTCGATCTTGCTTGCGGGCAGATCGAACAGCCAGTGCGCTTCGATGACTTCTGCGGCCTTGTTCATGAGTGAGGCCGAGTCGATCGTAACCTTCGGCCCCATGTCCCACGTGGGATGATTCAACGCATCAGCGACGGTGGCATTTTCAATGCGCGACTTGTCCCATGTGCGAAACGGCCCGCCAGAGGCGGTAATGACCAGCCGCTTCACTTCTTCAAGAGATCGGCCGGAGAGCAGGCATTGGAAGATTGCGCTGTGTTCGGAATCGATCGGCAGCATGTTCACGTCGTGCTTGCGCACCAGCGGCATGACCAGTTCACCCGCAGCAACCAGTGTTTCCTTGTTTGCCAATGCAATGTCGCAGCCGTGCTCGATAGCGGCAATCGTCGGATATACCCCCGCTGATCCAACCATCGCCCCAACGACAAGATCGCCCGGCCGAGCGATGGCTTCGATGAGTTGCAACGCTGCATCAGGGCCGGCGTACACGTGGTCGATACTGTCCAGAACCGGAGCATGTTCCGTTGCTGCAATAGCGACGTGCGGCACCTTAAACTTTCGGGCTTGTTCTCGCAGGGACTCGGCATTATTGCCTGCTGCGATCCCAATGACTTCGAACTTCGCGAAGCCGCACGCGGCCAGATGCTCAACCACTGCGAGCGTGTTGACGCCGATGGAACCGGTCGAGCCGAGCAGAATCAGGCGACGCGAGGATGATGCGCTGCTCATACGTCGGCCACCCGTTCAGCTTCCTGGCGAGCGGTGGGCGAAACCCGGCTGCGGTTGCGGTACAGCGGGCGGCGGCGCTTTGGCTTGTGCTTGGGTTCAGCTTCACTGTCGCTCTGCGATGATTCATCAACGTCAACCCTGTCACTCACTTTTGCTCTTGCGTCCGAAGTTTCGTCCGTCGACTTTGCAGACTTGCGACGAGTCTTGCGCTTTTTCTTGGTTTTCGCCGAGGCGCCATCGGTAGCGGACTCTTCAACCGGGGCTGGCTTTGTCGTCGAGGCATCTAGTGGCGGCGCGGGGGCAGCAACAGTGCCGGGAATGCCTGGATCCTTCACTTCAGACTTACGGCGACCACGCCGACGCGATTTCTTCTTCGACTTGCCTTCAGTTGGTGCCTCTCCGTTCGCGGTCGCGCTCTGCTGCGTAGAGGCGGCATCTGACGAAGGCAGTGCTTCGATCGACTCGGCCTCTTCATCCGCAGTTTTGATCTCAGCAGCTTGGGCACGCTCTCGGCGTGCCTTATGTTTCTTCCCACCGCGACGTCGCCGACGACGTTTCGGCTTGTCACCCTCGTTTGGCTTCGAATCTCCTTCTGTAGACTGATCTTGCATCGTCGCAGACGCAGCAAGTGCGGAGGCGAATGCTTCTCTTAATCGCTGGGCAATATCTGAAGGAATCATGGACATATGATTTTTCAACTTTACATCATTCATGTCCTTGCAGCGTTCAAGCAATTCCTTGGATGAAACTCCAAGTTCCTTTGCCAACGCATGCACGCGCATTGGGCCAGCAGCCGGCTCGGCCTTGCTGGATGCTTCAACCTGCTGGGGTTGTTCAGCTTGTGGTTCATCTGCGTCGGACTTACGGCGGCGGCGGCGGCGGCGACGCTTCTTCTTGCCTACTGATCCATCGTCTGCATCGGCCTCGTGATCGTCCATTACCGGCCCGAACTCATCCGTGTGATCCGGCTCGACGTCGGCACTCATCGCTTCAAGTTGCTTGATCGATGGCGGCTTTGGAACCGGCAACTTGGCGATGTCAATATCTGCATTGCGATCGTCGTATGCGTAGAAATCAACCCGATCCACCGCTATGGCATCACTGACGCGTACATCGATTCTCTTTGCAGAATCATCCTCCAGGCGCACCAGTTCCCGTCGTTTGGCACTGAGCATCACCGACGCCACCCGGGGAGAACAGACGATCTCCACACGCTTCACGCGATCGAACTGTAACAAGTACCCGATCTGCCGGACTGCATCGGCGCCGACCGATTCTGGTGATTTGATTTCGCCGTGGCCGTGACAATGTGAACAAGGCACGAAGTGTGTCTTTCGCAAGCTCGGCCGCATGCGTTGGCGTGTCATCTCCACTAGCCCAAAGTCACTGATGCGCAGCACTGTACTTCGCGCGCGGTCGCGCTTGAGGTTCAATTGGAAACGCTCCTCAATGGCGCGACGGTTCTTGTGCGACCGCATGTCGATCAGGTCGTTGATGATAAGGCCGCCGAGATCGCGCAAGCGTAGCTGGCGGCAGATTTCATCAACAGCTTCGCAATTGGTTTGGTATGCGTTGGTTTCGCTATCTCGTGCCCCGCGGCTGCGGCCGGAGTTGACGTCGATAGCAACCAGCGCTTCCGTCTGATCAATGACCAGCGCACCGCCCGACTGCAATGGAACTTCGCGGCTGTGAATCAATTCGATCTGGCGTTCTACATCAAAGGCATGGAAGATCGGTGATTGCTCTCGGTAATGCAATACCTTGGGAGCAGATCGTGGCGCGACAACACGCAGGAACGACGAGAGTCGATGGTACGCCGATTCTGAGTCGACAATCACCGCCTCGATGGAAGGCCGCAATACATCGCGTACCGTGCGGATCAGTAAATCGGATTCAGCGTAAAGCTCGCACGGGGCTTTGACGGTCTTGATGCGCTTGTCCATCATCTTCCACAAGCGCATGAGGTAGGCGGAATCGCGCTTCAATTCTGCCTTGGTCTGCCCGAAGCCGGCTGTCCGCAGAATAAAGCCGAATTTGTCTGGCAGATCCAGAGAATCGAGAATCTCGCGCATCTCGCGGCGTTTTTGCTCGTCTTCTACTTTTCGAGACACCCCAACGCGATCCATGTCAGGCATGGCCACGAGCAGCCGGCCCGCGATGGACAGATAGCTCGTGAGCGTGGGGCCTTTGGTACCGATGCCTTCCTTCAGCACCTGCACGAGTACCTCGTCGCCACGCTTCAAGGCCTCTTGGATCAGCGGCCTTTCGCGGCGAGGAATCTTCTTGCCGACCCGTTCCTTGCGTTCCTTGCCAGGGAAGTAGCGTGGGTGAAGGTCAGAGATGTGCAGGAAGCCGTTCTGCTCTTCGCCATAGTCGATGAAGGCGGCTTGAATTGCGGGCTCGACGTTGTTGACGCGGCCTTTATAGATGTTGCCGACATTCGTCGCGGTTGCGGTTCGCTCAGCGTAGAGTTCTTCAAGGTGGCCATCTTGGAGGATGGCGATGCGACACTCTTCGCCTGGCACGTCATTGACGACCATAACCTCGGAGAGTTGGTTCTTTTTTTTCGGTGCCACGAGGGCGTTCTCCGGTAATCTCCGGCGAACGTGAGGGCTGTCTGGGGAGCGGGTGCGGTTAGACTGCGGCTTCAATCACAGTGTCACGATGACACTATCGCGGCGGACCATGCAGTGGCATGTTGCCCATCATTCAATCGCCGCATTGTGAATTGATTTGCCAGCATCACGCGTATCCGTGCCCGAAGCGCAGCGTCTCAAGTTCGTCGGTGGCCAAGTTTGCTGCCGGGGTTCACCCACGATTCTTGTGCAGGGAACACGTCCGGAGCGGGCTTGGCCGATGTCTTTTCAAATCCCGAGGCCGGCTAACCGGCGGGCCAACCGCCATTGGCCTCGGGGAACACTTTGTCTAACTCATCGCGTAGGCAATTCATCACCTGGCGCTCAGAATCGAATGACCCGACCTTTCGGGCGAGACGTTCGCATTGGGGTATATCGACCGAACGGATCACCCGCTTCACATGGGGAATCTGGGACGGCACCAGAGATAGTGTACGCAGACCGAGGCCGATCAGCAACATCGTGTAGGTCACGTCGCCCGCTATTTCACCGCACAAGCTGGTTTCGATGTTGAATCGACGGCTGGCCCGGATGACGTTCTTGATAAGGTGGATCACTGCCGGATTCGTCGCGGTATAGAGGTTCGCCACCCGCTCGTTACCCCGATCCACCGCAAGCGTGTACTGGATCAAGTCATTGGTACCAATGGAGAAGAACGACACCTCGCGTGCAAACTGCGATGCCATCAGGGCCGCGCTGGGGACTTCGATCATGATGCCGAGTTCGATGTTGCGGTCGAATTCGATGCCATCGTCGGTGCATTCCTCCATAACATCGTTGAAAATCATCTTCGTCTGTCGAAGTTCCGCTGCTGTGGAAATCAGCGGAAACATGACTTTCAATGGTCCGTGGGCAGAAGCACGCAATATCGCACGAAGCTGCGTCTTGAACATCGGAAGGTTCTGCAAACAGTACCGGATCGACCTTAAGCCGAGAAACGGGTTGCGCTCCGGCTCCTCAGCCCGCATCTGGGTATATTTGTCCGCTCCCAGATCCAGCGTACGAATGGTCAGCGGTTTGCCCTTGAGCAACTCAATTGACGTTCGGTACGCTTCGAAATGCTCCTCTTCAGTCGGCTCGGTCGCGCTGGTGAGGTAAAGGAATTCGGTTCGATATAACCCGACGCCCTCGCCACCACCAGCCAGAAGCGCATCGATTTCGTGGGCAAATTCGATGTTGCCGAGCAGCGTGATGTGCGTTCCATCGCGTGTGGTTGACTCCAGTGAGGCAAGGTCCTTGAGGTCAGCTCGGAAGCCGGCAATTCGTTCAGCACTGAGTTCATATTCAGCCAGCGTCTCCATATCTGGGCGAATGATGACCAGGCCGCTCTTGCCATCGACAATGACCTGATCCCCCTCATGAACTTGCCTCGTCACACGCTGGCAACCAACAACCACAGGGATTCCAAGAGCAGCCGCAACAATCGACGTATGACTCGTCCGGCCACCAGCATCGGTGGCGAACCCGGTAATTTTGGTCGGATCGAGAGATGCGGCCTGTGCTGGAGTCAGTTCGTGGGCAAAGAGGATCACCGGTTCGGCCACCCCAGCCAAGCGATCGCGTGCCTGCTCGACAAGGTGCCCAAGCAACCGATGGTCCAAGTCCATCACATCTGTCGCCTTCTGCCGAAACACATCGCTTCCCATGGCTCGGAAGCGGTCTGCCAAATCACGGAATGCCTCTGCCACGGCATAGGCGGCGGTGACGCGCTCTGAGACAATACGGTGTCGAATTGGGTCGATCAGCGTCTTATCGTGCAACAATCCAAGGTGAAACTCAAAGATCTTTGCTGGCTCCGGGCCAAGTTTCTCCTTGGCTCGCGTTCTTGCGGTTTCGAGATCCTTGATGGCCTGAGCCACGGCAGCATCAAAACGCGACACCTCTGCTTCAACATCATCCGCGTGGACGATGTGATATGGAACGCGTTCTCGTACGTCGTCGAGAACGAAAGCACGACCGATGACCACACCGGGTGCGACCGGGATTCCCTTGATTACTTCCATCTGCAGGCGATCATGAAGCTGCTTGCGTCGGCACTCACCCCAAGGACTTGCACCAGTCGCGGAAAGCGGCAGAGTATAGCGGCTCTGTTAATCTGGGACAAAAACATGTGATCTGGAGCCATCTGCCTCCTCCACCATACTTGCACCGAACATGCGCGGTGTTCAACTCAGCGGCAGAGTCCACCGGCCTGAGCCAAAGGCAAGCGAGAGTCAGTGGCATCAACAAAGATGCTTCGGCCGAGTTTATCAGTCACGAACTGGCTGACTGCGTAATGGATGGTCCGGGTGCCCCTCGGATCGTACTCTGCCGTCACCGTTCCACTGACACGGGCCGGCGTGAGCAGGTCAACGAAGCCATCGGTCCGATCAAGAAGTTTCAGCGAGGCATCACGTAGATCGATCGACATTCGTCGACTTCCGATGGTTCCCTTGGGCATGGCAAACCCAGCCCCGCCGTACACACCGACTTCGCCATCTGCAATCACAATGTACCGGATACTCACGTTTGTGGCATCAGCAGACATAGGCGTCCGCCCTGCGCGCGGTAACCAGAGCAGTTCGATATGGACGATCTGGGCACGCTGCATGGTTCCATCGAGGAGCGCCTCGAGCGTCGTATCGGTAAGCAGGAATGTCGTTTCTGCGGATGCAGCGTCACTATAGATTTGCTTGTCGAAACGACCTGTGAGCGTCACCGGACTTTCGCTGAGCGACTGAACGCGAAGCGTTGCCGTGGTGCCACGAAACATGCTGCCACCGCCTTGGCAGCCAATGAGGAGCAGCAACGACAGCCCGAGCCAGACGGCGACACAACGCAGTGCACATGATTCGAATCGTGACATTGGGATTTAGTGGCCGTTGAGTCGCACCGCAGACACATCACTGGTCGATGATTGTGGTTTCGATGAGGTAGCGTCGGCAGGCGCGGCCGCCCGCTGAACCGACGCCTCTATGCCCAAACGAGCCAGTGAATCACGCTCAATAATGCCACGAATCAGTGATCGTGGAATGGAGGGCAGGTGCGTACCGTGACTGAAGCTGTTGATGGTGTACAACGTTTCGATCGTCTTCGCTGGCGTTTCACGCGGGAAACCAGAGCCAAACAGCAGCTTGTCCATCACTTGAAAACCCAATGCGTTCAGCAATGCGTTGTACAGTTGCCATGGCCTGGCGGACACACCCGAGATATCCGCAAAGACATTCTCATGCTTCCCAAGCAACAAGAGTGTTTCGTCAATCCACGGGTGGCCAAGTTGATTGATCACGATTGGCAATTGCGGGAACGTACGGGCGACTTCATCCCACATCGCCGGCCTGCCGAACTCCAACATGGCTGAACTGGCCAGTGGATCGCCGAGAGTCACAAACAGTGGCACGCCGGCTGCAACGCAGCGTTCGTAGATGCACATGGCTTCAGAGTGCACCGGATGAAAACCCTGACTGGCGGGAGATACCGTGACGCCGACGAAACCCATTCCAATCGCAGCCTCGAACTGGTCAGTGGCATCTTCACCCATCGGGTCGATCCCTGCGATACCAGCGCGGCACTTGGGATCTCGCGCTACGAATTCCGCAATGAATTCATTGGGCACCTGGGCCCCAAGTCGATCGGATCGAAAGCCGAAGACCAGTGCACCATCCACACAGGACATGGCTTCTTCATGCGATGCAGGGCTTCCATCGAACTGGCCCCACCGCTCGGTGAGTTTTTCACGTGTACGTTGTGCAACTTCGCGTCCAAGCTGATCCAAGTTGGACCAGACCTGGGTGTGAAGATCAATGATCATGAAGCGATCCTCGACTAAGAAACGGGATGCATCCGGCCAAAACGCGGCCGTGATATGGTCGGCCATTGTAGCTGCTTTGGCTCAGAATTCTCAAGCCGATCACGCATTGACCCATTACATTGTCAGGATGCCGACAGGGCTGATTCAGTGGGTTGTGCCGCAGTGAGCACACCACAGCCCGCTTGAAGCGAGTGCCGGGGTGAGTGATCCATCACGAAGGTCCGTCAGATAGCCCGCTGCCCGCTGCTGGAATCGGCCCCGATATTTTCGGAATTCCGGATTTTCCTGCGTGTAGGCGTATTCATCGCGGAGGAGCCGATTGATTGTGGAAATGCGTGTTTGCGGATGCGGGTGGGTGGAGAGAAACTCTGGCGGCAGCGACGCGCCCTCCGATGCAGCTTGGAGCACTTCCATGACTTCCAACATGCCGTGTGGGTCATAGCCAGCGAGGGTCATATACCGCATGCCAAGTACATCGGCTTCGGTCTCCTGGCCTCGGCCGAAGCTGAGCTGATACCCACCAAGCCCCAGTTGTGTACCAACAAGTATGAGTTGTGAATCTGTCAGCGTGCCCGCCGCCGCCAGGCCAAGCTCAGCCAGCACGTGCTGGCTGATGCGTTCGTCTACATGCCGACCGGTGACATGGCCGATCTCATGGCCAAGCACGCCGGCCAACTGCGCTTCATTGTCAAAGCGTGCCAGAAGACCTCGACTAATGAACACATTCCCGCCAGGCAGCGCGAAGGCGTTGATCACCGGTGAATCGAGCACGATGAAGCTCCAGTCCACCTCAGCAAACTGATCGCCTACATGCCGCGCCAATCGGTTCCCGACTTCGGCCACGTATTCGCGCAACTGTCGCTCCGGCACCTCGCCGCCATATTCCTGGACTAACTGCGGCTTGGCTTCTGCACCGAGCTTGGCGACTTCAGCAGAGGAAACCAATCCCAACTGCATTCGATCAACTTCCGGGTTATACACGCATCCCGTCTGCGAACCGAGCGAGAAAGTCACAGCGAACAGGAGTGCAACGGCTGTTTGAATCGTGCGCATCAAGACCTCCACTGAAAAGTGAATCATGAGTTGTGAGTACTATAGTGCTTAGATGACCCGTCCTGCACAATCTGCTTCCTCACCTGCATGGGATGACGGCGATTTAAAGCACAATCCTCATACCGCGACCGACAAAGATGAGCGGGTGCGGAACATGTTTGCTGCAATCGCGCGAAGCTACGACCTGAACAACCGCGTTCACTCGTTCGGCCGGGACCAGGCCTGGCGACGGCGTGTCGTGAAGCTCTGCAATATCTCGCCGCAGGATCATGTGCTTGATGTTGCGTGCGGCACTGGCGATCTGTCGATGGCCTTCGCCGCGGTTGGCCCTGCCAGTGTGAGCGGGCTGGATTTCACCGGCCCCATGCTCGAAATCGCGCGTCACAAGCAGCAGGCCAGATCAGTGAGCCAGCCGACGGTAACATACGTACAAGGCGACGCCATGGCGCTGCCATTTGATGATTCCAGCTTTGATGTCCTCTCCATTGCCTTCGGCATTCGCAATGTCAGCGATCCCGCCAAGGCCTTGGGGGAGTTTCACCGAGTGCTACGGCCTGGCGGTCGGCTGGCAGTGCTGGAGTTCTCCCAGCCGACAAATCCGCTCATTCGATCCCTGAACAATATCTATACCGGCCGAATCATGCCCCTGACAGCCACGCTGCTTTCGCGCGACCGCTCCGGCGCCTATCGCTACCTGCCACGCTCAGTGGCCACGTTCCTTGATCGGGAACAGTTGGCCGAGGCAGTCAAAGAAGCTGGTTTTCACGATGTAAGCCAGCATCCGATGACGTTCGGGGTGTGCACAGCCACACTGGGCATTCGCTGAGCATTCGCCTCGTGGGACATGCAGGTAGGTCCGATAGCCAAGGTCAAAGAAGTTATTGGCACCACTTCACAACTTGACTAGAGGGACAACCGCCATTGGCACGATGAAGGCCGCACAACGTTCAACGTATGCGTCGGAGGAGGACCGGCCAAGCACGAATGGGCGCGATTGATGAAGGAGAGACATCAGCCGCGCCCCAAGGTACAGAGGAGTTGTCAAGTGAACGAGGAACGACTGGTCGAGCGACTGTTTCAGGCACTGATCTCCGGCGACAGGGAGACAGCACGAACAATCACACGCGAAGCGACAGATGCTGATGGCGGCGGACTCACCCCTGAAGAACTGAGTCAGCGAGTGTACTGGGACTCGCTGGAAATGCTTAACTCATTGTTCCGTAGTGATAAGCTCACTACGCTGGCACATCACTATGGAATCCGACTGCTGCGAAGTCTCATTGATCAGGCCCAAGCTGGCTACACTCAAAACGATCGTCGCAATTGCCGCGTACTTCTTTTCAGCGGGACCAGCGAAGCAGATGAACTCGCGGGCCAGCTCGTAACCGACTTGATCGAAGCTGATGGTTATGACGTCAATTTTGCTGGTGGTGGCATTGCCAATGATGAAATTCTCAGCGAAGTCGGTGAGCGTAAGCCCGATATCTTGCTTATGTTCGCCTCCGCACCAAGCGACGCGCCAAACATTCGCCTGTTGATCGACCACATCCGAAGTATCGGGGCATGCCCTGATATGCAGATTGTCGTCGGCGGCGGTGTTTTCAACCGTGCTGAAGGCCTTGCTCAGGAAATCGGTGCAGACCTTTGGGCCAAAAGTCCTTGCGAATTGCTTGAGAAGCTGAACACCCAACGAAATCGCCGCGCTACCGACGAGCAGCGAACCGTTGGCCGCAACCGACGCCCCGCCCGCAAGGCCGCCTAAACGACGACCAGGCGTCACACGTTGACTCACTCGAAATCCCCACCCGACAAGGGTGGGGATTTTTTCGTGCTTAGTGCGTCATCTGGCCGACCTCGCCTGATCGCCGAAACGTCCGAAAACCTTGCAAAAAGCAACCCGGGTGCCGCGGCCGGGTAGATACAATGCATGGCAATGATGAACCGAGCTGACGAACACGCGCTTATTCGCAAAGCAAAAGCTGGCGATGGCAATGCTGTGGAAGCGATTATCCGCGCGCATCAGGATGCCCTCTACGCATTTATGCTTCGCATGTCGGGCAAGCCCGATGTCGCCGAAGACATCGTCCAGGAAGCATTTGTCCGCGTGCTACGTAATCTCGACCGTTTCGACACTCGGTTTCGCTTCAGCACATGGTTGTTTACGATTGCCAAGCGGTTGTACGTGAATTTCATGCAGAAACAGCGGCCGGTTTACGACACGGAAACAATCGGCCTGCAGATGGGTTCGGCCGCATCGCCGGGCAATGTCAGCTCCCGCGCCGAAACGATGGACAACGCACGTGAACTGCTTGACACTGCCCTGAACGGTCTGAGCGAGCAACAGCGGGAGATCGTACTGCTGTTTCATCAGCAAAGCTGGGCGATCACCGAGATTGCAATCCATCTGGACATGCCAGAGGGCACTGTGAAGAGCCATCTGCACCGTGCGCGACAACGCATGAAGCGATTTATCGAATCAAACCCGCAAACCAGCGACCGCGCCAACGAGGTGTGGACATGAAACGAACTGATTTGGACAACCTGCTGCGGCAAGAGCTTCGCCGCCCCGTGCAGTCACCAGATCTTTCACGGGCCATTATGGGGCGTCTGGGATACATGCAAGTCTCACCTGACGTGGCCCGCCGTCGTCGAGTGCAGCGGTGGTTGGGGCGAACTGCATTGGTGGCGATGCTGATCGCTGTCGGTAATGTTGGTGTGATGGTCTTCAAGGCATCGCCGGAAGCGCGTCAACCACTTGAATTCACGATACCCTCGGCCATTCGCAGTGATTTGCAACACCAGCAATACCAAATCAATTCCGTCATTCAATTACTCCGCGAATTGCCTCCAAGACTGGAACACGACAACACCCAAGGAACAGCTCCATCGCCCGGTTCATCACCCGGAATGTATCCCGCCGATTCCGACTGGCTTGATGCCGATCCCCACGAAGTGCTCGATGATGATGTCAATCATTCAGCCGTCGGCCCGATGCGATGGGCGTAGTTTCAACGAGTGACTGCTGAATGCAGTGGTTTTCATCATTCATCTTGATCCTTGCGCACTTGTTCGGCGCGGAGTCTATCGAAACGGACAACCCGTTCGCTCTGGCGCACATCGCGCCGGAGGACGCAAAGCTCTTCATTCATATTGAAAATGCCGCAGCCATTCGCAACGAACTGGCGGATCGCCCCATCGCCGAATGGGTCAATTCTTTGGTCGAGGGTGGAGAGGCAGGCAAGGTTTGGAACACGCTCGCGTCTGCCTCAGAAATGGACCCCGAACGCTTGTTCGATGTGTGCTTCGGGCAACGCAGCACCATGATCGTACGGCGAGAGGGTGAAGCCGCCCAATGGGCCTTATTGACTGAGATGCCTGCCGATGGCGCCGCCCGGATCATTGACAAGCTGCGCCCTGTCTCACGCGGGCCGCGACACAACATGGCTATCTACGACCTGCCAGAGCATGATCTGCTCGTCGCACGTCGGCAGCAGTCAGATGGTCAACATGGTGAACTGGTCGTCATCGGCCCCAAAGCCGATCTAACATTGTTCCGCCACGTCATCCGTAGTCTGAACAAGCCGGGCAAGACCACGCTTGCTGAGCTTCCCGCAATCGAGCGCGGCCACTCACTTGGCCCCGGCTTCATTGGCATATACATGAGCCATGAACCGCCTTTGGGGGGATGGTCCGTCGCGGTAGCCCAGCTCAACGACTCGAGTATTGCGATACGCCATCACGGAAGCTTTGCCAACGCTCCGTTTCAACGCAGCGTGTCGAAGCAGCACGTGTATCCGAATCTACTTCAGAAATTCGCAGATCAGTCGTTGCTTGCTGTGATTGAACCGAACGATGTCGGTGGTGGCCAGGTGGAAATGTTCGTTCGCGCAAGTTTGGGGATGGACCTGCTCGGCAGGGCGATCCGGCGTAATCTCGGAGACCATCGCATCGTTGTGATCGGCGAGGTGGAAGGCCGTCAGGAGGACGACCCCATTGACCTGCATCTGACTACAGTGGCGGTGTGCCTTGAGTTGAACAATGCTGAGATCGCCGAAGCGCAATTCGACCGGCAGATGACTGCACTTGCCAAGCGGTTGAATGTTATCGGACAGGGGCGGTTCAGCATTGAGGTTCCTTGTGATACGTCATTCGAATCCGGCCAACCGCGATCCATTGATATCTCCCCCGCTGCCAAATGGCTCACCGGGAACCTGCCGATTGCTCATCCGATTACCTTGAACTGGTCGGTGGTAGTAGCAGACCGTGCAGAGAGTGATGAAGCTGCAAGCGGATGGGCGGTCATTGCCACTCATCCCCAGCATCTCAGTGACTGTGTGCGTGCGCTGCAACAACATGTGGAGCATGGCGACCGGGGTTGGGCACAGAGTACCGGCATCGCCAATGGAGGCCGTATCAGTCATCATTTACGAAGTTGGAGCGACCGGCCAGAATTGTTTGCCGACCCAGAGAATCACAAGCAGCTTGAAGAGTTTCGCAACAGTCTGCTGATGATGTCAAGATTTGCAGCGAGTATTGACCGCGCCCAGTGGCACCTTGCCAGGCCGTGCGGCAATGACATGTGTTTGTATGTCAACATCGAATTGGCTGAGCCAAAGTCTGCACGTGAGTAGCCGCTTACGAGCGTCATCCTTCAGATCCATTCACACACCACGCTGTTCCAATGCTATTGTTCCAGCATGACTGACACGCTCACATTGGATGACGTACGCCACGTGGCGAAGCTTGCTCGATTGCGATTGACCGACGCGGAACTGGAAGAGTATCGCGTGCAATTGTCGTCGATACTGAAACACATCGATCAACTCAATCAACTCGATTTGGAGCATGTTGAGTCGATGCCGCGCCCGATGGACACCACCAATCGTTTTGATGAGGATGAGATCAAGCCGTCCATGCCGCTCGATATGCTTCTTTCGAACGCGCCGCATGTCGAGGACCGTTATCTGGCTGTCCCGAAGGTACTTGGAAACGGAGGCGGCGCGTGAGCGACCAATCGACGAAGATTCTTCCAGAAACGGTAATCGACCTAGCCAACGCCATATCCAAACGTGAAGTGTCGGCTGTGACAGTGGTACGCGCATCGCTTGAATCCATTGCAACGCTTGATGGCTCGCTGCATAGTTTTCACGAGGTATACAACGAACACGCACTGAACCGTGCCAGGCATATCGATCAGATGCTCGAGGATGGCAAAGATGTAGGCCCACTCGCCGGGGTACCCATCGCACTGAAGGATAACATCGTCACTGATTTCGGACACACGACCTGCAGTTCACGCATCTTGGAGCACTATCAAAGCCCATTCACCGCAACAGCAGCGCAGCGATTGATCGATTCCGGTGCTGTGATCATCGGCAAGACGAACTGCGATGAGTTTGCGATGGGCTCGTCCACGGAACACTGTGCCTTTGGACCAACATATAACCCTTGGGATACCTCACGCGTTCCTGGTGGTTCGTCGGGCGGCTCTGCCGCGGCTGTGGCCGCACGGCTCTGCCCTGCCGCGCTGGGCTCGGACACCGGCGGGTCTGTGCGACAACCAGCATCGCTGTGCGGCATCGTCGGTGTCAAGCCCACATACGGCCGCATCAGCCGCTACGGCCTGATCGCCTTCGGCTCAAGCTTCGACCAAATCGGCCCCTTCGCCCGAACCGTTTCTGATGCAGCGTTGCTGACACAAATCATGTGCGGCCATGACGTGCATGACTCAACGTGCGCGGAGTTGCCCAACCCTGACTTCATGAGCGATATTGACGCGCCCGTCGAAGGATTACGACTTGGCGTTTCCAAGGAGTACAAAGGAGCTGAGAACTCCCCAGCGGTCGCCGAAGCAGTGGAACGAGCGATTACGCGGTTTCGCGAGCTTGGCGCCGAGATCGTAGATATCGAGCTACCGCTCACCAACCATGGCATCTCGACCTACTACGTCATCACGCCAGCGGAGGCATCGAGTAATCTTGCTCGCTACGATGGCATCCGATACGGCCACCGCGCACAACTTGAAGCTGGAGAGGATCTCTTTGACCTGTATGCAAAGAGTCGTGCTGAGGGATTTGGGCCAGAAGTCCGCCGCCGAATTATGCTCGGCACCTACGTGCTCAGTAGTGGGTATTACGACGCGTACTACAAACGCGCGATGCGCGCCAGGCGGCTGATCAAGCAAGAGTATGACCGTGCTTTCGAACAGTGCCACGCCATCGTCGGGCCGACGAGCCCGACTGCAGCTTTCCCGTTCGGCGAGAAGAAGGACCCATTGACGATGTACCTCTCCGATGTGTACACCGCCAATACGAATACGGCGGGTATCTGCGGTATCTCCCTCCCAGCAGGATTTGACGAAAGCAGTGGCAATCCGCTGCCGATCGGGTTGCAGATTCAATGCCAGGCGTTCGACGAAGCCACCATGTTTCGCGTTGCGAAAATGTACGAAGCTGCGACTGACTACCATCAGCAAGCCCCGAACCTTACCGCTGGACAGCGCGCTGCAACATCGCCGGAACGCCAACCATGACCACTCGCCCAGGCAATCTTGTTGTTGGAATCGACCTCGGCGGGACCAACATGCAAGCCGCTGTCGTCGACATGGAATGGAAGATCATCGGCAGGCATTGGACAACCACACGTCCGGCTGAGGGGCTTGATGCTGTCGTAGACAGGATCGTGACTGGCGCGGCGACTGCGTGTGACGAAGCTGGCGTCACGATGGACGACATCATCGCCGTCGGCATAGCTTCGCCCGGTGCGATTGATATTCCAAATGGCGTCGTGCTCGAGTCGCCGAATCTGGATTGGGTGGACGTGCCACTGCGAACACTCCTTTATGAGCGGATGAACTGCGACATCGTGCTGGAAAACGATGTGAATGCTGCAGTTTGGGCTGAGCAACAAATGGGTGCTGGTCGCGGCCACCGCGATGTACTGGGAGTGTGGCTTGGCACGGGTGTTGGTGGCGGCCTGGTGCTTGGCGGTCAGATCTACCACGGTCCGAGTTTTACCGCTGGTGAAATCGGCCACACCGTGCTGCTCCCTGACGAGCGGCCGGGGCGGCGCACTGTTGAAGACATCTGTTCACGAAGTGGAATGTCCAATGCCATCGATCGGAAACTGCGTGAGTTTCCCAAGTCGTTGCTGCACGATCGGCTTGACGCAAAAGATGAACTTGACATCATTGATATGAGACTTTTGGTCGAAGCGCTCAAGGCCGAAGATCCGCTGGTCAAGCGTACCGTACAACGCGCAACAAAAATGCTCGGTATCGCCATTGCGAATTGGGTGACCGTGCTTTCGCTTGATCGAGTGGTTCTTGGTGGCGGCGTGACTGAAGCGTTCGGCCAATCGTTCGTGGCAAGAGTCAATGCCAGTTTCCGATCAAATGTGTTTCCGGAGCAACTCAAGTCGTGCTCTCTTGTGATGACGGAACTTGCTGGCGACGCTGGCCTGCTTGGCGCAGCACTGCTGGCGCGCGGTCATGGTTAAAACCCCCGCTTCGCGCCTAAATCGCGCATCCGCTTGTCAAACGCAGCAAGCAGACGTTCCGCCAACGCATCATCATCCTTGAATCGACCAATCGTGGCCTCAGCCGCGTATACGCTCGGCCCGTCAACACGGCGTACGAGCAACCGGCCCGGACGCTCATTGACTGTGCGAAGCTCAAACTTCCATGTGCGTCCGGCATTCACGCTGCGCACTGCAGCAACTTCTACATCCAAACACGCGTAGTATGCAGCCAGCTCTACATCGGACCATCGCATGCCGTTTTCAGCTGGGGCGGGAAGGCGGACAATCTGGTGATCCACAACCAGTGACGCCAGTGCATCACGGATTTCTGCTCGCTCGGCCTCACACAGCACCATGCGCTGACGCTGCTCATATTCAGTCAAGTGTAAATTAGATGCCGCAGCTGGTGGCGAAGCGGTGCATGCTACGACCGACATCACGCTGGCCGCGAGAGTACTTCGGACGACAACGACCCATATCTGACCCATGGCATGTATATCAGCCAGATTGTCCAACAATCTTGCTCAGATATCCTCTTGCAGTGCAAATCATCGCATTGTCCTATAATATACTTGGTTTCAACGAATCTTGCCAATTTTTCGGGCACTCCCGCCGGCTGGGAATGCGAACAATTCCTTCAACGTGTTGGCCAACGGCAACCAAGTCGATATCGTGTGCTGTCCGTAACACCGAGCGGCCAACCAAGGCGGCGAGGAAGAACGCATGTCCAAGATTACAAGGAAAAAGAGCGGCGGTGCCAAAGCGACCAAGTTCGGTCGCCGCCGAGCGGAGCTTCGCCGCAACATTCCACGTCGCGCGATCGATCTGCGAAGCGTGTTCTCGCGTGGCGACCTGCTGCGGGCGTTCACGGTCTTGGTGGTGTTCATTGTGCTCGCAACAACGCTCGTCACCGTCGCCCGGGATCAGGTGATCCTCCGCGATGGCCAAATCATGACGGACACCCGCCTGAAGCGGCTGGACTTTC
>PWVT01000269.1 GCA_003562195.1 Phycisphaeraceae bacterium
AAACCCACGGCAGGTCGGGAAATGCATCGTGCTGTTCATGCTCTCGTATCCACCGCCTGACCGGGTACTCCACCGTTTCGCCTTTAGTGTTTTCATAGCGAACGAGGACATTCAGCTCCGGGCCTACCGGTTCAATGAGTTCCAGTTCGTTGGTGTCCGGGTGCAACTCCCAGCGACCGGGGCGGCCGGGTTCGTACCCAGCCAACAGGAGTGCGGCGTGAATGTCGCTTGGCGTGGCGCGAATGACCACGAGTGATTCATGCTCGCGTGTGCCCGGTGAGCAGGCAATCTGTTCGAGAAATCCCGCATCCAGACAGACCCATGCACGAAGCTTCACCCTTCGTTGTTCACGGTCAATCGTGATGTCTTCAAATGGTGAGATTAGTCGCGGTTGTTCCGGTTGCTTCGGCGTAGGGGCAAGATCATCAGCCGGACGTGCAAGGCCTGATCCGGAACTGAACACCATCGCCCCAACCGCAATCAGCATTGTGACGTTGTGTGGCATGGGTAATCCTATGCGCAGCGGACCTACCATTGCGCACCGTGCCGATTTCACTTGCGAATCTGTTTCGTGCAGTCGTGGTGTGCCTGCTGGCCGTGCACGTGTTCTACATGTACAGCATTGCGCGGGCGATGCATAGCGATTTTGGCTTTGATCCTGGCACGTCACTGCTTGCGGCAGTGTTCTCGCTGGTGATGCTTGTTCCGCTGATTTGGGCCGTGACCTTGCCTGAATGGCCCGAGGTGTACGCCCGGCATGTTCGGGCCCGTCGCTGGTTTCGTAACGGGCGATGCGCTACGTGTGGATATCGGCACGTGACACAGCATTCCGTGTGTTCCGAATGCGGATCGGCGTACGTCGCGCCGCCTCCGTATGTGGTCAGTTGGCAGACCGTACGGATGTTTGCCATTGTGAATCTGCTGGCGTGGGCACTGGGGTCGGTCGCAGGGGAGGTGTGGGCAAGCGACGATGAACGCGATTTCGTGCGCGAAGTTGGCGCGCATGTGCAAGCGGGCAACGACAACAATTACAGCCGGTCCCGCCGTTGGCCTGCGAGTTCATCAACACTGGTGTACGACGTCGATCAACAGGAATTCACAGCCACGCGCACCTATCAGCAGTGATGCTTATCGCTGGGCGACCGCGCCAGCAGGCTCGTCAACGTGCTCGGACTTGAGAATCAGGTAATACAGCCGGCCTTCAGCGTACTGCCCGCCGGCGAGGATCTCCGCACCGGGGCCGATGCCCATGAAGATATCCGCCCGACCGGGGGCGTTGATTGCACCGCCTGTGTCCTGGTCAAGCATGAACCGCAGGAACGGTCGCTGCTGTTCGGTGTACGTCACGGCGCGCGTATCCGCCAGCACGACCCCACCGCGCGGGTAGATGCGCTTGTCGGTGGCGAGGGATGATTCCGTCGTGACACGCACTCCCAGAGAACCGGCCGGCCAGGCGTCACCGTCGTATTCCGTGAAGAACACGTAATTGTTGTTGCGATACATCATCTCCTGCACCATGTCCGGCTGTTGGCTATACACACGGCGAATGGCGTTGAGACTCAATTCATTGGGTGTGAGGATGCCTTCATCCAGCATCGTGCGACCCAGGCCGGTGAAGGGGTGATCCGTCTTGCCGGCGTATCCGATGTGCATATCCGTGCCGTCTTCCATCTGTAACTTGGCCGAGCCGTTGACGTGGATGATGAACGCGGAAAGCGCGTCTTCCACCCACACCAGTTCGCGGCCTTCGAACATGCCGGACTCTTCGATCTGGCGACGAGTGGCGTACGGAACAATACTGCCGCTGGAGGTACGGCGGCCTTGCGGTTCGCCAGTGACGGGATCGGTCACCAGATCGTCCGGGCGCTTGTACAGCGGATGCGTGAACTCGCTGGTGCGGTATCGGCTTGCGCGGAAGATGGGGGCGTAATACCCGGTGAACAGTACGACGCCCTCGTTGTTGTATCCGACGGATTCGTAGATATCGAAGGTGTTGCGAATCTCAGCCACAAACTCCTGTTCGCTGGCCGCACTTTGGAGCAACTCACCGAAACGATGCACGCTCGCCTTCGCCTGCGCGTGAGTGATGCCTTCGAACGGGAAGAACTGGCGGCTCGACGGGGCATTGAACCACTTGATGCTCTGGTCGATTGACTCCAGCAGGAATACATCGCGGTTGCGATACGCGCCCGCAAGATCGGGCAGGCGGCTGGGGTCAGTGATCAGCCGCAGGGCCGACGCGCCGGGCGGCAGTTGTCTTGAGTAATCCGGGCCGGGGTCGGCTACGGGTTCTTCAACGATCTTTTCCTGCGTGCAGCTGGTGAGGGCAAGGACGGCAGACAGAAATGCAATGGGAATCGAATGGGAAATCTTGATCATGGTGAAATACTCGTCGCGGTTGCGGCGTGGAAGTTTCATCGGCACTGTGGCGGCTCAAACCTTCGCGTTTGCAGGAGAAACGAACCGCTGCTGTCCTCCAGCCGCAAAGCCGGTAGAATACCCGCGTTGCAACCCCACGTTCAGGATGGTGCCATGATGACCTTCGAGCTTTCTGCATTTGCCGACACATTCAATCTCCAACTCGCCTTCGGCATGCCCGGCGGGATGGAGTGGATCATTATCCTGATCGTCGGGCTGTTGATTTTTGGTCGGCGTTTGCCGGAAGTGGGGCGATGGATGGGCCAGGGCATTGTCGAGTTCAAACGTGGCATCAAGGGTATCAATGACGAGATCGAGCAGGAATCGTCGTCGCCCAGTTCACCCGGACGCCTTGAGAACCAGGCCACCAGTGAATCCACCCCCGCCGAATCCAAGGAACCGGCACGCCAGGACGGTTGATCGCTGTGTGCAGACACGCGTGAATGCACCTCCAGACCCAATCCACACCGATTCGCGGTGTACCATGGCCTGATGATCCGACGTGATCAACAGGTTGTTTTTCGTGATCGCCTGCTTGCCGAGGCCGTGCGCAGTCACGAGCGTGACGGCTCCGCTGCGATCAACGACCCCTCAGCCGAGCACGCCGCCCAGCAAGCCGGCGGCGATTTCGAACACCGCATCATCACCCGCGCTGCGAATCTCCCAATCGCTCGGCAATTGCGCGATTCACTGCACCAGGTCAGTACCGTGATGATCTGGATCGTCGCCATCGGCGTGCTGCTGGCGCTCATCGCAGGAGCCGCCACAGCACGGGCGACGCTCGGCGTGGATGGGCCGGGCGTGGCGAACTTCTACTGGGTGCTCGGCGGCGTGCTGGGGGTGCAGACGATCGCGCTGCTGCTCTGGGCGATTGTGTTCACATGGGCGACACTCCGCTCATCGCTGGCCAACACACCCGCGACCGTCTCACTCGGCAGCATTGTGCTCGGCGCAGGGCAGTTGATCGCAGGCAAACTCCATCAGCAAAGCGAACACACCGCCGCCGTGCAGGCCGCGGGCCGGGTGCTCACACACGGCCCGATCGGTCGATGGCTCTTCAGCTCTATCACACACGGCCTCTGGCTGGCGTTCAACATCGGTTGCCTGCTGATGATCATCGTGCTGCTCAGTGCGCGGCAGTACACGTTCGTTTGGGAAACGACGATCCTCACCGAAGAACACTACGTCACGCTCACGCAGGCGATTGCGACGGTGCCCGACACCGTGGGCTTCACCACGCCGACGGAGGAGCAGATCGCTGCCAGTCAACGCCGCGAAGGCCAGCCGCTGCCAGAGACCGCCCGCGAGGCGTGGTCAAGTCTGCTCGCCGGCTGCATCGTGGTGTACGGCCTTGGGCCGCGCCTGCTGCTGCTGGGGCTGTCGCTCAGCGGGTTCCGTGCCTCCAAGCGACGTTTTCGCCTTGATCGCACACTGCCCGGCTACGCGCGTCTGGAGCGCCGCCTGGCCGACCAACCCAGCCGCATCACTGAGCCCGATGGCGATGGCGGCGAACTCCCCGCAGAGCAACAGCCGCCTCCCACGCACCGCGACCGCCCGACGGGGCAACCAGCTGTCCTTGGCATTGAGATCAACCGCCCTGACATCGCCTGGCCGCCGCAACTGCCCGGCGTGTCATGGGACGATCTTGGTGTGCTGGAGGATCGCGATGACCGCCGCCGCGCTATCGACCAACTTTCCAACGCCGACACCGAACCCGCCCGGCTGGTCATTGCATGTGACCTGACCACCACCCCCGATCGGGGGATCGCGCGGCTGGTTCGTCAGCTACGCAGTCTGCTCACGCGCGATCCGCTCGTGTTGCTCACCGGTGGCCACGCTCTGCGCAGCCGCGGGTTGGACGCAGCGCACGTTGCGCAGCGTGTCGAGGATTGGCAACAACTCGCTGCCGGTGCGGGCGTGCAGCACGAGCATGTGATCGAAGTCGATCTGGAACACCTCACCGACGCCAATGCCAAGCGTATCAGCTCGCTCATCAGCCCCAACGGCGAAGCCACAGCGCAGTCGGCAAGCACCCGCCGTATCGAACAGGCGTTCGATCACATCGTTCAGCACGTGCAGGGCTGGGTCTCGCGAAAGGTCGCTGCCGATGACGCTGCCGCCCACGCCGAGCTGCACCGCGCGATCGCGAAAACCTATCGCCATGAGACCGGCTCGCTGCGCGACATGCTCAACGCGCCGCGTTCACTCGACGCCGCCGACCTCACCGCCTCGCTCAAAGACAGCGCGCAACGGGCCGTGAACCTGCTGCCCGATCGTCTGCGAAAGAGCCCGAAGTGGTTGGCAGCCGGCGCCATGAGCGGCGCGCTTGGGTGCGTGGCTGCCGCAACACTGCTCAGCCCTATTGCCATCGCCGCGCTGCCCACATGGTCGCTCATCGGTGCCGCCATCGCCGCCGTGGCCCAGCCGAGCAGGAAAGCGGCCGACACGCAGACCGCGCAGCACGATTTCGGCGACGCCGTGCGCTCCGCCGCACTGTTTGCAATGCTGCTGGAACTGCAGGGCTGTGATGAAACCACCATCACGCGCGTGCTCGATCGCGTGCTGGATCACAAATCCGAACAGCCCATCGCCGATGCTGCCGCTGCGCGAGCCATACTCGATCATCTTCGTCATCGTCTTGATCTTGCCCTTGCGGAGGTGACCCGATGAGCGCGCCGTTGAAAGTCGCTGTGGTCGGTCACACCAACACGGGTAAGACGTCGCTCATGCGCACGCTCACACGCGATGTGGACTTCGGCGTCGTGTCCGATCGCCCAGCGGTGACGCGCGAAGTGGAAGGCACCACGCTGCTCATTAACGGCACGCCCGTTGTCGAGCTTTACGACACGCCGGGGCTGGAAGATTCCATCGGCCTGCTCGATCACCTGGAAACGCTCCGCGATGACCGTCGCATTGAAGGCATTGACCTCATTACGCAACTGCTCAACTCGCCCGAAGGCCGCGGCCAATTCGCACAGGAAGCCAAGGCCCTGCGTCAGGTCATCAACAGCGACATCGCGCTGTACGTCATCGACGCCCGTGACCGCGTGCTGGGCAAGCACCGCGATGAGCTGAACATCCTCAGCATGTGCGCCAAGCCGATCGTGCCGGTGCTCAACTTTATCGCCCGACCGGAAGCATTGACTGCTGAGTGGCGCGAACATCTGT
>PWVT01000129.1 GCA_003562195.1 Phycisphaeraceae bacterium
GCCAATCCACAATGCCTCCACGAAGTGGCCAAGCGCCAATAGCCACGCCGAGCCATACAAACTCTGCCACATCGCTCCGTACCGCTTGAGTTTCTCCGCAGCAACTGCCCCACCCACGTTTCGGGTTTTCCATCTGGCCACGGCAACAAAGCCAAACACCGCGATCAATGGCGCAAGAAAGTACATCGGGTGCACCTCCGGCCCATGGCGCATCGCACCAACGGCAAACAGCACGCAAGACCAAAACAGCCATCCGGCTGCCGTTGCCATTAACGCCCGACGATTCAATCGAGGCCGCTTATCCTCCAGAACATGCACCAGTAGCGCAATGCTCATGGCATGCGTCATCACCAACCACACCGGCAGGGTGAACGACAACTGATAATTGGGGATGAACATGTGTGCTGCGTGGATCAGGCCGATTGTCACCAACCCGACTGATGGGACATACTTCCCCGCAGCGTTATAGAACAAAACCGCTGCAGCCGTAAGCATGGCAATCCAGAGCGCTTCCGTGCCGAACGCCTCCGCAGCAAGCATTGCCACCAATAATGCGCCCACCGTCATTACGACTGCCTGCCCTTGGCGAATGCGCCCAGCCGGGATCGGTCGATCCGGACGAAATGCGCGATCATGGCGAGCATCGAGTATGTCGTTCAGCGCGGCCCCGTATGCGAACAAGCCCAGTGCTACCGCCAAACCCACCAACACAGCAACGATGAGCGTCATCTCCGTGACATTCATGCCAACGTACATGCCGCTGGCGCGTGACAGCAAAATCACGAACAGCACGTCACTCACAGCACCAAACGCCATGGTCAAACGCGTCAGTTGAATCGCCGTGATCAGTCGCAGCACGGTACGTCGCACGCGCGGCATGGTACCAGTGTTCGGCTTTGCGCGGACACACGCCCACGAACCGCTTACACTTTCACCATGACCACCACTGCATCGCCCCAGTCGCCAGACCTGACCATTCCCCCGCTGCAACTTGGACCGTGCACGGTCAACAGCCGGCTGATCGTCGGCACAGGCAAGTACGAGACCTACGAGCAGATGCAACAGGCGCTGGACAGTTCCGGCGCAGATGTCGTCACCGTAGCCGTCCGCCGCGAACGACTTGTCGATAAAGACGGCCGCTCCATGCTGGATTACCTGGACCTGGATCGCTACACGATCCTGCCCAACACCGCCGGCTGTTTTTCGGCACAGGACGCCATCCGTGTATCACGTCTCGGCCGCGAAATTCTCGAACAGCTCAACAACCCCGGCCGACACTGGGTGAAACTCGAAGTGCTTGGCGATAAGAAAACCCTGCTGCCCGACCCTGTCGGTACGCTTGAAGCGTGCAAGGAACTCGTCGCAGACGGCTTCACGGTGATGTGCTACAGCAGTGACGACCCGATCATGGCGGCACGGCTGCGCGATGCCGGAGCGACGAGCGTTATGCCCGCCGGCAGCCCGATCGGCTCAGGCCGGGGCATCGCCAACCCGTCGGCCATTGCCATCATTTTGCAGTTGCTCAAAGACCCACAACACGGCGGGGAAACCGACTATCCAGTGATTGTCGATGCCGGCGTTGGCACACCGAGCGATGTCACAGTGGCCATGGAACTCGGAGCAGACGGCGTGCTGCTGAACACCGGTATCGCACACGCCAAGGATCCGATCAACATGGCCCGCGCCATGAAGGCGGCCTGCCAGGCCGGTTACCTCGGCTTCCGTGCCGGCCGCATTCCCAAGCGCATGTACGCCACGGCATCAAGCCCGTGGGAAGGTGTGATTTCATACATACCGGGCGAGTAGAATCAACAGCAATCGAATTGACTCAGTACGTGTACTTCGGTTCCCAGCCGTTCGCCCCATCTCGCAGCAGCGCAAACATGTGCCATGCAGCGCTGTACTCATCACCGGGGCCGAAGACTGCCTTGCCGCTGCGAATGATCGAGCCATCTTCGTTCTGGTGAAACGCACTGACGCCGGGCCAGTGCTCGCCGGGCTTGGGTTCGAACCCCATGTCCTTGCTGAACCCGCTGCCCTGCGTCGATATCATTCGGAACTTCCATTGCCGGCTCTGCGCGAACTCCTGCTGTGTTTGTGGGTCATCAGGTGAAGCAAGCACAACCGCAGCGCGATCTTCAAGGTGCGGCAGCATGCCATTGAGGCCATCGGCCCACATGGTGCAATACACGCAGCCGCGTCCCATGTTGTGGATCACAAACAGGTCACCTTTCTCTCCGATCAAGTTGCTGAGCGAGACCTCGCCGTCAATCGTCTTGAAGGTGTAATCGCTTACCAGCTCGCGGAGGGTCCCACACTGCTGTTCGATGTTCTCGCTCATGTTCAATCTCCTTGCATGCAGTTACGCCGGGCGCGTACCACGAAGCATGCCGCTGAGGCGGTCCACCTGGTTTCGGCGCACGTTGTCCAGCACGAGTTTCGGAATCTTCCACTGCGGCTTCTCCTCCGGGATACCGGCACAGTGTTCCTGAATGACCATGTACATTAGTTTGAACGCATCACGCGGCTGTTGCATCTGGTCCAGCGCATCGACAATGTCCTGATGCGTGACCGTCTGATCGAAGAAATCCGTCAACGACATCGGTTCATCACCATCGCTGCAAGCATTGACACGAGCGGTGCACAAATCGTAAAGCATCGCTCCTGACCAGGTCAGTCGTTCAATGAGGTTCTGCTTGTCAAGCCGCGCTTCACGGAAAAAGTCCTGTGTTTCCCGATCGAGCTGATGCTTGAGGTCCAACGGCAGGAGCATCTTCATGCCAAAGCCGTCCTGCTGCAGGAACTTGTTGTTCAGCAGCGGCCAGACCACAGATCGCATACGGCTGGCCTCACCGTTGACCAGCGTCGGCTCGTCCACGCGGTCAAACAGCACGATGATTGATCGATACCCCAGCGGCCGTATCACACGCTGCAGACGTTTGAGCATGGCGAAATGTGCATCATCACTCGCGTTCGATGGCAGATCACCGCCCAACACGTCATCAGTATGCAAACTCGCTAGCGAACGACGAAACGACAACGTCGGCCGATGTAGCACGCGCAACGCGCTGGACAGTTCACGCGCAACTGAATTGACCTTGAACCAAAGCCATCCAAATCGGCTAAGTGAGAACGTCGCAATGGCAAGCGCAATGGTCGTCCCCACGATCCACAGCCACCGCTGCTCCTGAAGATCAGTAATCAAAAGCCAGGACAACCCAAGAAGACCAAGCACTCCGAAAATGATTGCCGCCCACCGCCAGTTGGACAGCGGCCGGTTCGTGCCTGCACGCACCCCTTTGCGCAAACGGATCGTGCGCAGGTCCGCCTCCTCCGGCCTGTCGTAGCAGGCCTGCAGCAGCAGCAGGTCGCGCTTGGTTGACGGATCGTACATACGCAGCCGTGCCAGGAACGAACCATCGGTGATCAACACCGGATCGGAGCGATTGGATCGCAGGGCCTGATCAACGACCTTGGGCACGATCGTGCTGAGGATGCCGTCGATGTGATCCACGAGGCGAATCTTCGCAAGCGAATCGTCCGGCGAAGATTTTCCTGTGTGCTGGTGCAAGCGATCAAGGATCGGGTTCAGTTCGTCATAGTTAATCGCCAGACAACGATGTTCCGGATTGAGGCGGTTGTGCTCATCGAGATCGTGCTGCACCTGCATTCGGATTGCAGTCTTGCCGGAGCCGCGCTCGCCAAACACAATGGCCGTAGACGGCTTTTCAAAATCGCCGCGGAACTTGGCGTAATCAGGGTGATGGCAGGCGCCTTCGATGCGCGAGAACACCGCATCTTGTCGTGCTTCCTCAGCTCGGAATGGATTTTCCCGTAAGTTGTACTGTCGGAAGAAGCTCGCGGTGTTCATCAATTACCTTTCACTTCAACGTTGATCTACCTGCCTTGCAGCGGCGTGCCGAGCAGCGGCGCGACCTCATCGAGCACTCGGCGAAGCGTGGTTTCGTCCTTTGCTTCGACATTCAACCGCAGCAATGGTTCGGTGTTACTCATACGCACGTTACACCACCACTCGTCAGTATCAACTGTCACACCATCAAGCTGCTCGATCTTTGCCTTGCGATAGGCGCGTTTGAGATCGTCGATGGCTGCTTCCTTGTCCTCGGTTTCAAAGTTGATCTCGCCGGACTGAACATACGTGCGCGATGGCTCAATCAATTGACTCAACGGCTTGCCCTGATCCACCAACGTGCTCAACACACTTGCAAACGCGATCGCACCGGAGTCTGCATAAAAGTTGTCCCGATAGTAAAAATGTCCGGACAACTCACCACCGAAGACCGCATCATGCTCAGCAAGCTTCTGCTTCATGAACACATGACCGACGCGCGACTTGACAGATTTACCACCGGCTTGCTCAATCAGTTCCGCCAGGGCCTTGGTTGAACGAAGGTCGTACACAATCGCCGAACCGGGACTGTCTTTGAGCATCTGCACCGCCAGCCACGCGGTCAGGTGATCACACGGGATAATGTCTGCGTTCTCATCAACCACGATCAACCGGTCGGCATCGCCATCGAAGCACACGCCCAAATCAGCTTTCTTCTCGCGGACCTTTTCACGTGTCTGTTGGAGGTTTTCCTCGACAAGCGGGTTGGGCTCGTGGACAAACTCCCCGGTGGAGTTGTCAAAGTTGATCTTCGTGAGCTTCAGCCCTTTCACATCACCGAAAAGCTGGGGCACCATGGTTCCTGCCATGCCGTTGGATGCATCAACAACGACACTGAGCTTCTTCGAACCATCGAGCAACGCTGGATGCAGAAATCGGTGCACATGCTGTCGGTAGGCGTCCCACAGGTCGCGCGATTCCTCGCGACCATTGGCGGACGTGACCTTCTCACGGTCAGCCATGGCTGCATTGCGGCGAATGTCATCCAGGCCGGTCGTCATACCAACGGGCTTGGCCTTGATCTTGGAAATCTTGAAACCGTTGTAGTTCGCCGGGTTGTGCGATGCGGTGGTCATGATGCCGCCGCAACATCCAAGATAATTGATGGCAAAGTAAATGAAGGACGTATCGACCATGCCGACATCAATGACGTGCGCACCAAAGTCGCGGATGCCGGCCTTGAGGGCCTCGACCAGATCGGGCGAGCTTTGGCGCATGTCGTGACCGACGACAATGTGCCGCATCATCGGGTCATCAAACCCCGCATCGGAGGCCTGCTCAGTGAGATATTGTCCTGAGCCAAAACCGATCTGCCACGCCAGCTTCTCATTGAGCGGTTTGGGATAGGTCGCGCGAATGTCGTACGCTTTGAATACTTTGCCAAGCATGGCCGCATCATAGCAGGGGAAGTTAGTAGTCGTAATCCGTACCCCAATGGCAATCCGATTCCGCTTCACACACCTCCACCCCCTCGGGCAGGGCATCAGTAAAGCTGCGGCCGTAGTGCTTCGTCACAATTCTCGGGTCCAGCACGACAATGCGACCTTCATCCTCCTCGGATCGGATCAAACGACCGATGCCTTGTTTGAATCGGATCACCGCCTTGGGTACTGAATCAGTCATGAA
>PWVT01000173.1 GCA_003562195.1 Phycisphaeraceae bacterium
CGCGCAACCTCTTCAATTTCGGCCAGGCGCGGAAGTTCATGCAGACCATTCTGCTTGCCAAGGGGTGCAAAGACCTCATCGAACGTGGCAAGACCGCCAGCTTGCGTGGCATGTTCTACGCCGGGCTGCACACGATCGAAGGCACCAAGGAAAAAACCTTCACTGACCAGTCAGAGTCCGATGGCATTTTGGAAGACCTTGAGGTGTCCATGCAGGCGCTGCGCGAAGAACTGCATGTGTTTGCAAAGAAGCGCGGAGCGATGGTGGGCAACATCACGCTGATTGACAGTGGCGATGAGATTGACTGTCGCCGCATGGGCAGCGGGGGATACGCGATTCCCTCCATCACTGAGCCGAACGTGGTGCAGTTCAAGAAGTGCGAGGCGGACTTTGTGCTGCATGTTGAAAAGGACACGGTCTGGCAACGGTTCAATGAAGACCGTTTCTGGGAGACGCACAACTGCATCTTGACCGAGGGCTCGGGCCAGCCCCCGCGCGGTGTGCGGCGGTTGCTTCAGCGGCTCAACCAGGAGCTGGGTCTACCGGTGTATTGCCTGCTGGATTGTGACCCATGGGGGCATTACATCTACTCAGTGATCAAGCAGGGTTCGATCAACCTGGCGTTTGAAAGTCAGCGACTGGCGATCCCGGATGCAAAATTTCTTGGCATTCGTGCCAAGGACTACGAGCGGTGTGAACTGAGTGACGATGTGAAGATTGATTTGAATGAGCGTGACATTGCACGCGCGAAGCAAATCCTCAACTATCCGTGGTTTGCGGACAAAAAACCGTGGCTGCAGGAGATCAAGAAGATGCTCAGCAACGGTTTCAAGATGGAAGTCGAGTCCCTGATCACGAAAGACATTTCCTACGTTACGGAAACTTATGTCCCGGAGCGGCTTGCCGAGCAGGACTTTCTTGATTAATCTTTCGGGTCTGATCGATCGATTTGCGTATGAGCCGATGTCGGAATGGGTCAAGTAGGCGGCAAAACGTAGGTTATCCAGATCAATCGTACGAAATACCGTGTTGAGAGCCACTGTTCTTAGCCCGGTTTTTGCGGGTGAAGGGAAGTTGAACCTTCGGGAAAGGGAATGATCGAACATGGTGACGTCGAAAACCAATTCGGGTCAGGTAAGCAGTTTCATGAAGTCGGGTCGGCCGGAACTGCTGCCGGAGCACCCCGGCCGCTTGCTGCTTGCTGATGATGAGCATCTTGTAGCAAGCGGGCTTGCGACATCGCTTGAAGAGTTGGGTTATACCGTCATCGGCCCTGCTTCTGACGGACAGCAGGCCATCGATCTGTGTCGGTCTGATCAGCCGGATATGGCATTGCTCGATATTCGGATGGGGAAGTGCAGCGGTCTGGAAGCGGCGGAAGTCATGTTTCGAGAGTTCGGTACGCCGGTAATCATCTTCTCCGCCTACTCCGATCAGGAGTATGTTGAGTCAGGCACGCGGATCGGCATCTTTAACTACCTGCTCAAACCCGTGCCCAAGGAACAGCTTCGTGTTGCGGTTTCAATCGCGTGGGCAAAGTATCTGGCATACGTTCGCCAGACCGCTGAGATTCAGCAACTGCGCGATCGGCTCGAACATCGAAAGATCATCGAGCAGGCCAAGTGGCTGATTGTCAAGCGCAAAGAAATTGCCGAGCCCGAAGCCATGAAGATGCTGCAAATGCAAGCTCGTAACACACGTCGTACACTCGTGGAAGTGGCCAAGGGCGTGCTTGACTCGGAAAACCTATTGAGTGGCTGAGTCCGTCCAGCTTGGAACTTAGACGTAGGGTACCCACAGGCATTGAACGTCGATGGCGCAAACGCGGTAATTTCTGCAGCTATTGTTGTGCCTCATGGCCGAATCGCACAGCATCAGCAACACGGCGAATCAGCAACAAGAGGCGGAACCGGTTGAAGTCGCGCACACCTTTGCCAAACGCGTCACCATCGCCACATCAATCGTGCTTGCGTTGACCGCGATGGCGATACTCATCTGGTACACGCTCTATGTATTGCTACTGGCATTTGCGGGCATTCTACTGGCGGTACTGCTGCGCGCCATGGCAGATGGCGTTAGCTTCATGACGCGGCTTTCCAAAGCGTGGTCGCTCGCAATTGTCGGCATAGTGCTCATCGGGTCCACTGGGTTTTTCGCATGGCTTGTCACACCACGAGTTGCTGAGCAGGTAGAAGAATTGCGCGAAACGTTCCCCAAGGCGATGGAGGAACTCAGTGAGTACATCCAGCAATTTCAGTGGGGGCAGGTGCTTGCGAATCAGCTTTCGCGGATGGGTGATCTGGGCGATTTTCATGAGTCGATTCCTGCCGTTGCGGCCGGTGCAACGACCTTGTTCACAGCGACCGCCACCATGATTGTCTGTTTCGTTGTGGCGATCTTCATTGGTCTGTTTCTGACGATCAATCCGGGGATCTATGTGCGCGGCACCGTGCGACTGGTGCCGCGCGGCCAGCGAGCACGGTGCGTGGAGATTCTCCAAGCCACCGAAAGTGCCCTGCGCTGGTGGTTGATCGGACGCGTCATCGCGATGGCTTTCGTTGGCGTGGCGACGGCTTTAGGGCTATGGCTGCTCGGTGTGCCGTTGTCACTGACGCTGGGTCTTCTGGCGGCGCTTCTGGATTTCGTTCCGAACATTGGTCCACTCTTTGCAGCGGTTCCGGCTGTCATCATCGCTTTTGCTGAAAGCCCGCAAACAGCGTTATATGTGATCATTCTGTATGTCATCGTGCAGCAATTGGAAAGCTACGTGGTCACACCGATCTTGCAGCAGAAGGCCGTTTCACTCCCGCCAGCGTTTACCGTATTTGTGCAGGTGCTGTTTGTCGTACTCGCTGGTCCATTGGGGCTATTGTTGGCGACCCCGTTGGCCGCTGCTGGACTCGTCATCGTGCGGGGCTTGTATGTGCAGGACGTACTTGGTGACAAAGAAGTCGGCCTGGCTGATTGAGAGACGCACTAGCCAAGGCCGAATCGCCGCAATTGCTCGACTGCCACCTCACATGACTCGGCAATTGAATGATCGGATACGTCGATGACGATATTCGCCAGTTTGCGGTACGTTGGCTCGCGTTGGGCGAGAATCACGGCTGATTCACGTGCAGGATCATCGCCTGTCAGACTGGGTCGATCTCCGGCGTCCACGCTCAGGCGGTGGGCGAGTTGATCGGGATGACAGTGCAGGTAGATGCAAACTGCCGCTTGTTCCGAGATTGCTCGAGAAATGTACTCGAAGGCGTCGGGAACCATTGGTGTCCCACCACCGAGCGCGATGACTTGATCCCGAGCAGCAAATGTTCGCAGCAGGGCTTGCACTTCGCTGCGCCGCCATGCGTGTTCGCCGTGCATTGCCCAGACATCCGTGACACATGTCTGCTCGAAGGTGGCCAAGACTGTATCATCCAGATCGACGAATGAATGGTGCAGTCTGTCCGCAAGGAGACGGCCAAGCGTGCTTTTGCCGCTGCCACGTGGGCCGACGAGGAGGATGTTCATTCAGTAGCCCCCATTTTCTCGGTGTTGACCAGTTTTACCTGCAGCATGTGCGCGAATCATCTTTTGTTGGCAAATCCACTCGTTTACCTGTTGCGTTGTCGGCGAAGTGCATCAAGATAAACCAATCATGGAGATGAGGATGAAGCAATCAACTGCGAGGCCAATTGATCAACGCGGAGTTCGCCTGACTGGACGAACGTTTTCGCTGGCGAAAGCTCGGCAGGCATTACGGTATCTCGTGCGTGTGATCGATGACGCGATGGATTCCTATTACGACGCACAACGTGCAAGAGCCGACCTTGAGCGAATCACTTCAGCCGAGGCCCGCCGCACATTGTGTGAGCGACGTGACAAGGCCATTGCGAACCTGAATCGCACGATTGATGAGTGTCATGCCGTCGGCGTGTCGATGTTTGACATTCCCAACGCAATGGTGGCGCTGTCCGTGAATCACAAGGGCGTGCTTATGAGCGTCATCTGGCGTATCGGAGATCCAATCGAATCAGCATGGACTGACTTGGACACCCCACGCGAACAGCGGCGACTTGCAGATTACGCCGCTCGGCATGGTTGAGCGTCGCCGAGGTACCGCACAAGTCTGGCGTGATCACCAGCGGTGAGATATTCGCGAACATGCAACGCGCACCGCCGAGGACCGGGATCATCTTCTGCGCTGTTCACCCAAATTACGGTTGCAGTACCCGTTACTGGCCCATGGCCGAGCGGCAAATCAACCTGAAAACTCACCACTGAGCCGACGTCGAGCGCTTCATCGAGTTCCAGGCGCATGCCCGATTCGCTGATGTCATAGACGTGTCCGTGCAGGTCGCCGATAGTCATGCTGCCGAGACGTTGAACCGTGATACCGGTGTACTGATGGGGCAGAGCGAACCGCGGATGCGCCCTGCGATCGATGGGATTTTCGATTGCTGTCATGGCATGCCTTTCGCAAAAGGCGGATCATGTCGCCGCCTGCTTCATCCCTATCGGCTGCTTTGATATCGGCCTTCGACAAACTTCAGCAAGATTACTGCGCTGAGCCACGAATGCGCTCAGCGTGTTGTGTCGGTACGAGCCATGATCTGCACCTGCACGCGATCAATCTTGACGTTCATGGCTTTTTCGATCTGGGCAAGCACCTCAGCAGGAAGGCGATCGACAAGCTGGCTTCCGAGCTCTTCCGGCACATCCATAATCTCGCCGGATTCCAGGCAACGCACATGCAGATGGTGAGACGTATCCGCGTCAAAGCGACAGCAGCCGTTGGTCGTGGGGAGCTTTCGCACGAGACCTGCCTCGCATAACGCATCAAGCGTGTTGTACACAGTGGCCAGACTCAGTCGATCAGTGTTGGGCTTGACCATGTTGAACAGCGCCTCAGCCGTGGGGTGGCTGTGAGAATCCCGCAACGCTTCATAGATCGCCATGCGCTGCTTTGTGCAGCGAAGGTGATGGCGTTGGAAAAGCTCACGCGTACAACTCACGATTCAACTCCTGATTCACGACAAGCGAACAATCGGCTTGTACCACATTATTGACCGCTTTGGATGCGTCGGCTACCAGGGAGTGCAAACTTGAGCCACGTTCGCCGCAAATCGCTCATCACACGCCCCGGATCGACACTGTTTCCCTCCATAACGCCGGGCGTGGTAAGCTGATCGGGCATGGCGGACGCGATGAAACAACATGAGCTGAAAATCCTTCGCGGAACCAGCCACGCGCCAATTGCACCGCTCACTGGCAAGACCATCGCCATCGTCGGATACGGCAATCAAGGCAGCGCCCATGCCCTGAATCTGCGTGATTCAGGCCTGAACGTGCGTGTGGCCAATCGGCTGGACACCACCAATGGCCGCCGAGCCGTCGAAGCCGGCTTCGAGCCGCTGCCCATCGCTGAGGCCGTCGCGGGTGCTGATCTCATCATCATCGCCTTGCCTGATGAAGTGCATGGCGAGTTGTACGAGCGTGACATTCAGCCACATCTCTCGCCCGGTGCCACCATCGGCTTTATCC
>PWVT01000111.1 GCA_003562195.1 Phycisphaeraceae bacterium
GCCCTTGACCCATAGTCCACGGTTGCGTGACTGATACACGCCCCGCTGCCTGCGAACCGCTTCACGTAAGCTTTCCGGACTGGAATAGGTCAATCCAAGCGCTGTGTTGCGCTCATCAACGACTACTGTCGGCCAAAGCCCGTCTGGTCGATCGCTTCGCAATGTCGCGGCAATTGAGTCCGCCAAATCCAGCTTGCCCGTATACAACGACATTCCGACTTGGGCATCTGCACCAAGTTCATCCAGCGCGCGAATCTCCTCCGCCGAAGTGATACCACCGGCAATGGTCATGCGACATTCGCCAGCAGCTTCAATCAGGGGTCTCGCTGCATCAAGATCGATGCCGCCCATGCGGCCCTCGCGCTCAACAAATGTCACCAGAAACCCACCAACATAGGGTTTGAGATTTTCAATGCACTCTAGAACGTTGCGGCCGGTCATTGTCTGCCATCCATCCACAACAACTTCACCATGCATCGCATCCAGCGCCGCAATCACACGTGCTCGCGGCAACCGTCGAAGCAGGTCGGGCGTGGCCGCGGTGCCGAGGACGACTGAAGCCGCGCCAGCATCTAACCAACGCACAGCATCTTCGTACGTTCGTATACCTCCGCCGACGCGGCATGGTGCTATCGCAAGCAATGCTTCGATGACCTGCTTATTGTCACCAGTGCCCAAGGCGGCATCGAGATCGACCACAGCGATCTCGCCCACCAACTTGAATCGCTCAGCAATCGGCATCGGATCACCGGCATCAAGGACCTGTTCCCTGCCTCCGATGAGCTGTACCGCTGACCCAGATCTGAGGTCGATTGAGGGAACAATCATGTCCGCACCTCCACGTTTGCGCTTGCAAGCTGCGCTTTAAGATCGTTGACGGTGAAATGCCGGTCATGGAAAATCGATGCAGCCAATACCGCGTCGGCACCGGCCTCGAACGCCTGTTGGAGATCATCTGCATTTGATGCGCCGCCTGAGGCGATGATCGGTACGTTAACTGCGGAACGAACTGACCGAAGCAACTCTAGGTCATACCCGCTTTGCGTCCCGTCTCGATCCCAGCTTGTGAGCAAGACTTCCCCTGCACCAAGTCCAACCGCCTCGACAGCCCACTGCAGCACATCAAGATTTGCCGTGATGGTTCCAGCGTGAGTTAACACCGTCCACCCGGTTTTGGCTTCATTCAGTTGAGCGTCGATCGCCAGCACAGTGCATTGAACGCCGAATTGTTCTGCCATCAATGCGATGCGTTCAGGTTCGTCGACGGCAGCGGTGTTGATGCTGACCTTGTCCGCTCCGGCCTCAAGCAGCCATCGCACATCATCGACTGTGCGAATACCACCGCCGACAGTAAGCGCGATGCCTAGCTCGCGACGCACACGTCGAATCGTCTCACATTGTGCCCGGCGTCCCTCCGCCGTAGCTGAGACATCCAACAGCACAAGTTCATCCGCTCCCTGGGCCTCATATGCCACAGCCAACTCAACTGGGTCACCAGCATCACGGAGATTCTGAAACTGCACACCCTTGACGACACGCCCATCACGAACATCCAAGCAGGGAATGATTCGATTCTTCAACATGAACCTACCTCCTCCGGTCTACACGATGAATCAAGCCACCGTTTCAACAGGTCGCTGCCCCACGTTCCAGACAGCTCCGGGTGAAACTGGCATGCCAGTACACGGCCGCGCTGCATCGCGCTAATGAAGGGCACGCCATAATCTGTCGTTGCGACAGTCCAACCCGCTGGTGGATCAGCGAGGCGATATGAATTTGCGAAGTACGCGCAACCGGGTTCTACAAGCGACACTGCTGGATCTGAGATGACATCGTTCCAGCCCAGATGAGGGATGCGAAGTCCTGCATCAAATCGCTCAACCCGTACATCCACCACGCCAAGCCCTGGCAGACCGGCTGACTCTTCGCTCTCGGCACAGAGCAATTGCATGCCGAGACACACTGCAAGCGTAACGCGATCTTCAAGAATCCGCTGTCGCAGCGGTTCCACAAGCTCAGCCGCATAGAGTCGCTTGATCGTCGCACCAAATGAGCCCACTCCGGGTAAAACCAACGCATCTGCGTCAAAGACCACTTCTGGATCATCGGTCAGGTTTACATCCGCCCCCACCCGAATGAACCCTGCCATCATGGACGCCATGTTGGCTGATCCGGTACGCACGATGGTTACTTTCGGAAGGGACTTGTTCATGCCAACACTCCTTTCGTGCTTGGCACTTCGTCACTGCCATCACGCAATACAGCATGGCGTAGGGCGAGCGACACGGCCTTGAAAGCGGCCTCGGCCTTGTGGTGGTCATTGTGGCCGCGGAGGACATCGACGTGTAGTGTCAGTCTTGCAGCAATCGCCATTGATTCAAAAAAGTGCTGTATGTTCTCGCACGCCAACTGACCGATCATCTCTCGCTGAAGGTCGAGTTTCACAAATGCGCCAGCTCGTCCTGAGCAATCTACAACAGCTCGCGCCAATGCTTCATCCAACGGTGCGTAGGCGTAGCCGAATCGTGTTATGCCGCGTTTGTCGTCAACACACTGTGTCAATGCCTCACCGATCACGATGCCGCAATCTTCCGCAGAGTGATGGTCATCAACAGGTAGGTCCCCTTCGCACTGAAGATTCAGGTCAAATTGTGCGTGCCGTGCCATTATTATCAACATGTGATCAAGGAAGCCGATTCCAGTGGCCACCTCAGCTTGTCCGCTCCCATCGATGTTGAGCGAGAGCGTAATCGATGTTTCGCTCGTGGCGCGCGACAGTGACGCCGTACGCCGCTGCGATGCTGTTTTTTTCGGCAATGTCATGAGAATCTCTCGCTTCCACTCTTAGCACATAAAAAGACGGATGGGTCATCTGCTGCTATATCACCTAGCGCCGTACACAATCGAGCGTATCCCGCTGGATGGCCCGGACACGTCATTCGAATTGCATCAGAAAGCTCTGGTCTGTCTGGGAAGGCACGAACCGCAATCCCGCGTTCCAATAGACCCGTGTGCATCCTCTGCGCACTGCCTACTTGGCACAACACGAAGTTCCCTTGAGATAGCTGCGCCGAAGCGCCGAGTTGATTGAGTAACCTCGTCAAGTCCTCACGCTCGCGACGAACCTGTTGCACGTATGCATTCATCGTGGCATCACCGGTCGCAAGCTGCTGACGCGCCACCGCAACTGAGATGCCGCTTACAGGAAATGGACCGCCGGCGATACGTAGTGGTTCAACGAGTTCCGCCCTGCCAATGACATACCCAATACGAAGTCCGGCCAGTCCCCGGGCCTTGGAGAATGTTCTCACCACCAATACGTTCGGTAACTCCAACGCGATCTCCGTGACGTCGTCATCTGCAAACTCCACATACGCCAGATCGAGTAACACGACCGCTTGCGAACATGAACTGGACAACACAACAATGTCCTCGATGCCGACGACACTCCCCGTGGGATTGTTCGGAGATACAACAGCAATCACGCCTGTGCTACCGTTGACGCGATTGAGCATCGCGTCAATCGGAAAGGCCCCGTGGTGCCAAGTCACTGTTTCAATTGTTGCACCGGTGAGCGAGGCGTAGTACTGAATCATCTCAAATGTTGGAACGTGCTGCAGCAGATTGCGCGAAGGATCAAGATAGGATCGACAGATTCGATCAATGGCCTCATCACCACCATTGGTGACAAGCACTTGATCATTCGCGACACCGAATTGCCGCGCGAGATCACCTTCCAGTTCACGTGTGTCCGGATAGCGCTGGAGACTTGTCGGGTCAACGTCAGTCAAGACTTTGATGAGACCTTCTGATGCCAGCCCCTCGTTGCTGTCAAGCAGCAGATCACATGCATCTTCCCCCCGACCTGAGCGATACGGCGTTCGACCATTGATTGTTGCCACGGGGCGAGGAGCACAGTTGGAGTTTGAAGATGTCATAGTTGGAGATTTCATGGAACAATCTGGTTGAGTGTGGAGACGACAATGTCCGTCCCTCCACGTCGTTTCAGTTCCGGTACAAGTTGCGCTAACAGCGTGCGCGGCACGGCTGCTTTTACCGCATACCCGCAGTTACCGTGTAACTGGGAGATCGTCGGTTCACGCATGCAAGGCAACGCATTAACGATGGCGTCAAGCGATTGGGGACTCACGTTGACTTCCAGCATGGTGCGCGATCTGGCCTCTAGAACAGAGCGAAGCAGCAGTACAAACTGCTCGATCTGCTCACGCCGGCATGGATTCTCCAGCGATCGCGGATTCGCAAACAGACGAGTTGAAGATGTCATCACTTCATCGAGGATGAGTAGGCCACACTCGCGCAATGTGGAGCCGGTGGCAGTGTTATCCACGATGCAGTCGGCGTCTTCGGGCGGAAATACTTCCGTCGCGCCATATGAACGGACGAACCTGGCGTTCAGACCGCATTGTTCAATCCAACGCTGGCTGAGATGTTCATACTCTGATGCAACGACCAACGGCTTCTCACGCCATGTGGGATCATTCACCAACTCAGGTGGTCCTGCTGCGACAATACGAACAGCATCAAGGCCCGTGTCGAGCAATTCAACCAGATCTGCATTCAATTCATGCACCCAGTCAAGACCGGCAAAACCAATATCGCGCGATCCCGCGTGAAGCATTTCGACGACATTCTGCGGCTTCAGGAGCTTGGTTTCCACATCAGTTAGCGATAGACTCGGCCGATATCCCCTGCCACTGACGCGAACGCTGATGCCGGCATCCTCCAGCAGATCGAAGACACCTTGCTGCATTCGACCCTTGGGTAGGCCGAGGCGAAAATGCGATGAATTGTTTGGCGGTGACATAGTCATCTCCTGCCGAATGCGGCCGAGCGGAGACGCTGTGTGCAAAACGTCAAACGCCGACCAGCGGTCGGCGTTTAGGGTTTCTTCGTAGATGCACTACGCAATCACCGTTCGCCAACCGTGCGTATTGCATGGTGGTGATGATGCTGATGCTGTGCGGCTTTAGCGGTCATGGTTGAACCAGTATGACGGCCAACTTGGACAAGTCAAGCAAAACCTATGCAAATGTTGTTCAGGATCGACTTTTCTCATGCAGCACAAGTGGTGACTTGCCCGCACGTGTGCGCTGAAGATCATCAACCACTTCAATGGCGATATCCCCAAGTTGTGGGTGCGCTCGGGACAAACGAGAGCGAATCGACTCAATCGATTTCGCGGCCGGTCCGGGGCGATGAACGAGGAGCAGACGAACGCCATCATCGCTTTCGATTACTTGGTACCGCAACACTCCGGCTACTTCCTTGATGGCTTGTGAGAAAGTGCCAAAATGCAGTGTCTGTCCATCAGGCATGGACACGAAAGCGTTGCTCCTTCCGATCACGGAGTGCAGACGCGTCAGTGCGATGCCGTCATCCTCGGGATGAAGCTGCATTTCATCACCAATTTCATACCGCACGAGTGGAAAGCACCGCGGATACAAACTGGTCAATCGCAATAGTTTTCCACCACCGGGGCCTGATACTGTCGCTTCAAGAAA
>PWVT01000070.1 GCA_003562195.1 Phycisphaeraceae bacterium
TGATGACGGATGGATCGTTGCACAAGGCGCGAGCGATGGCGACGCGCTGCTGCTGACCGCCCGAGAGTTCCTTGGGCCGATGCGTGAGCCGGTCGCCGAGGCCGACGATGTTGAGTTTTTCAATCGCCCGCTTGTTGCGCTCCGCACGCGGCACACCCTGGTAAAACAGCGGCACTTGCACATTGTCCACGATGTTCAATTCGCTGATGAGGTTGAACGCCTGGAAGACGAAGCCGATTTTGCGGCCTCGCACGCGGCTGAGTTCATCATCATCCATCGTGGCGACGTTCTTGCCATCAAGCAGGTATTCGCCGCGTGTCGGCTGGTCGAGACAGCCGAGGATATTCATCATCGTGCTCTTGCCCGAGCCGGACGCCCCCATGATGGCGATGTATTGACCATGCGGGATATCCATATCCACACCCTTGAGCGCTTCAACCAGCACGGTGCCATCTGGCTTGTAGTACACCTTGGCGATATCGCGGAGTGAAGCGACAGGCGGTTTGGTCGAGGCGGCGGCGGCGGGCATGGCGGCGGCTTGGGTCATTGCGATGATTCTACCGGCAAGATTGACCCGGGCTTCGTTCCGTGCCGATATCGTGTGGTGCCGCCACTCACGGCATCATGCACCACCTTTGCCATGCTCCCCGATCGCGCCACATTTCGTAAACTTGCTGAGCAGGGCAATCTGATCCCGCTGACGCGACGGTTGATGAGCGACCAGCTCACGCCCGTGCTGGGCTATCGGCGATTGGTCTCGGCGGATGAACGCACAGCACCGAGCTTCCTGTTTGAATCAGTCGAAGGCGGCGTGAATGTCGGGCGCTATTCGTTTCTCGGTGCGCAGCCGTCGATGGAAGTGATCGCGCGCGGCCATGATGTGACGGTGATTGATCATCGTGGTGAGTCGGACACGACAATGCGTGAAGACAATCCGCTGGATGTGCCGAGACGATTGACTGAATCGTGGCAGTGTGCGCAAGTGGACACAGCGTTTTTCAGTGGCGGCTGGGTGGGCTATGCGGGGTATGACACGGTGCGGTATCTGGAGCCGGCCAAGCTGCCGTTTGCCTCCGCGCCGACTGATGATCGCGAACTGCCGGACATGCACTTCGGGTTGTATCGGCAGGTGGCGGTGTTCGATCATGTCGCAAAGGTGTTGTACGCCATCGACCATGTGCTGCTTGATGAACATGACTCAGTCGATGCTGCGTACGACGCAGGGTGTGCGGAGCTTGATGCGTTTGTGCAGCGACTGGAGACGCACAGCGTTCCCCTGCCGCCGGGTTCGATTGAGCTGGACCCGTCGCAGCACCCCACCGCTGAGATGCGCAGCAATTTTTCGCGCGAAGCATTTGAAGCGGCGGTGGACCAGTGCAAGCAGTACATTTCAGCAGGTGATGCGTTTCAGATTGTGCTGAGTCAGAGTTTTGAGCGGCGGACGACGGCAGACCCGTTTGAAATCTACCGCGCACTGCGCGTGGTGAACCCCAGCCCGTACATGATCTACCTGCAGGCGCAAGGATCGATTCTGGTGGCATCGAGTCCGGAGATTCTCTGTCGTGTGCAAGATAGCGTGGTGACCAATCGCCCGCTTGCGGGGACGCGCCGCCGCGGCGAGAACCCGGAGCAGGACACCGCACTTGAAGCGGAACTTGCCAGTGATGAAAAGGAGCGGGCTGAGCATGTGATGCTGGTGGACCTTGGTCGCAACGATCTCGGCCGCGTATGTGAGAAGACTTCCATCAACATCGACCGACTGATGGAGGTCGAGCGGTACAGCCACGTCATGCATCTCAGTTCGACAATCACCGGCAAGCTGCGTGAAGGGCTGAGCTGCTGGGACGCATTACGAAGTACGCTACCAGTCGGGACGGTGAGCGGCGCGCCGAAGGTACGGGCGATGCAGATCATTGATGCATTGGAGCCAACACGTCGTGGGCCGTATGCAGGCGGGATCGGGGCGGTTGGATTCACCGGTGACATGGATATTGCCCTTGCGCTGCGCACGATGGTCATTCCAACGCAACGGACGGATGACACACCGGGTTGGACCGTGCATCTGCAAGCTGGGGCAGGTGTCGTTGCTGATTCCACACCCGAAGGTGAGTACAACGAGACGGTTAACAAAGCCGGCGCACTCGGCCGCGCCATTGATCTTGCAGAGACGGCGTTTGTGGGACGAACGGTTGGGCAATGTCAGGTTGTGCAATGACTCGCGACTACTAAGATGATCTCCCTATTTTCACACCGCTACAGGGAGACTATCGCATGCACGCCCTACTTGGAATATTTTGCGCGTCCACCGCACTCACAACAACGCCGCTCACCGACGATCGCATTGAACTTCGCTCCGGCGACACCGTGACCGGTGAGATCGTCGAGCGCAGTGACGAACACATTGTGATTGAGCATGAAGTGTTCGGCCGCTTGACAATCCCTATGGACGAGATTGTGTCCCTCCCAGAGGACGATGAAGCGCCGGTTGAAGATGCTGTGGATGAGCCGATGCTTGAGGATAAGCCAAGCCCGTGGAAGTCGCAGATCGAAATCGGTCTCAGTGGCGCACAGGGAAACACCGACACGTTGAGTTTCCGAGCCGGGTTTCTGACCGTGAAGGAAACCGCTGACTATCGCTGGCGCATTGACGCGTCGTACAACTACGGCGAGACCGATGGCAACACCAATAAGAACCAGGCAACAGCGGGTGTGTTGCGTGACTGGCTGTTTCCCGAATCGCCAATTCTGTACTTCGCCCAAGGCCGCTACGACTACGACGACTTCCGCGACTGGCGACATCGCCTGAGCGGACATGGGGGCATCGGCTATGAGATTATTGATACTGAGACCTTTGAATTGATCGGCCGCGTTGGTGCCGGTGCCGCAAAGGAGTGGCAACGAAGCCAGTCCATCCGTCCTGAAGGGTTGCTAGGCCTCGAGTTCGCCTGGACGATCAGCGATCGGCAGAGTCTCACCGGGTACACCACTCTGTACCCGGACCTTGGTGACTTCTTCGAGTTTCGCGTCGTGTCGGGTATCAAGTGGACCATGCAGATCGACGCAGCCCGTGGCCTCGCGCTCAATGCGGGCATCGACAACGAGTATGAATCACAGACCGATCCCGGCATCAAGAACAACGACCTTCGCTTTTATGCCGGCTTGACCTTCCAGTTCTGAATCTAGAACGTCGGGCCGTACACGATCGCGTTGAGCAGCAGACGCATGGGGTGATGCTGAAACCCGCGGATGGTCGGGTCATCCACAAGGCAGATGACCGACCCCCGGCCCAGGCGATGGTGCGTCATGAGCGGCGTCGTTGAAATGCGCTGCTCGTTGCGATCAGAAATCGCGCCGGAGATTCGGCAACGCTCATCAAACCGTGCGATCACAAACCCGTTCTCGCGTACCGGCAGGATGCGACCTCCGCGTTTGATGATGCCCAGCCAATCGTGAGGATTCAAGCCGGAAGCCAGCGGGTGCGTGGTGTCGATCGTCGCGCGAAGCATGGCGCCGGGAATGCGGTTCTCAACACCGCGCAGGCGACGCTCCTCGAACGTCATGTCCGAGAGGATCGTGTCGTCTTCTTCTTCATCATCGTCATCAGTCGTCACACGCACATCAACCAGTACACGTGATGCCCAAGTCGCACTGTTGCCGACCGCCACAACCGTGCCGCCGCCACGGACCCAATCCTGAAGCTGATCGGCCTGGGAGGAACCGAGCACATTGCCGCGTGCCTCGGGAATGACGATCACGTTGTACCGATTGAGATCAACCCGACTGAAACTGTCGATGTTGACTGATGAATACGGGATCGGCGCTTCGACATCTAAGAGGTGCCAAATGTGCCCAAAACTCAGTGAACTGGTCGGCGAGCCGCGCAGCATCGCAATGCGCGGCAATGTGAGACGACGATGTGCATTCGCCCCGAGCACCGGGCCGGATTCCGTCATGCCTTTACTGGCCCAGTGACCGTTGAGATTCAGTGCCAGCAAATCTGCTTGAAAGGCCTCAAGGGTTTCCTGTGAATTGCGAATCCGATGCACAATGAGCGATCCCATTGAGAAATCAGTGTCATCAACACGGAAGTTCTCCCCCGCGACCCGTGCATGCAGACCGTGCGTCACTGCGAGGCCGATGGCCTGCGGAAAACGATGTTGATGTGCTTCGACGATCAACGCGACATCGCCTTCACCGGTCAGTGTGCCCATCGGTTCGACGTAAGCAGCAATGCGCGTCGTGCTTGCATCCAATGGCGATCGGAGATACCCGCTGCGCAAGCCAAAGGCGATGGTGACATTCCATGAAGTGATGTCATAGGTATCACGGTCGGTGACATACGTTTCGCGTTCAAACAGTGTCGTGACCAGTCTGCCCATCGGCTGATCGCTGGGGATGACCCACGTGCCTGCGGGAAGTTGCATCTCATCCGCTTCGCCGTAGCGAAAGCAATACAGCGCATCGACTGTCACGGTGTCAGTCAGTTCATGAATCTTGATGCCGTGTGAGTCGCACAGGTCAAACAGATTTGCAAGCATGGCGGGATCGTTATCGGGAAAGATGATGTACGCAGTGTCCTGGTACGACGCAAGATCACACGCCTCAGCAAAGAAGCGACGGAAGCGTTCGAGTTGGCCACGACGGTGCTGGGCGGTGGTTTCGATGTTGCTCATGCTCAGCAGCCAATGGTGATAGGCGCGTTCGGTAAGCGTGAGCGTGTAATCCTCGTTGACCTCAATCGCCAGACCGGCGCGGCTGTGGCCGGCCTTCTCAGCAAGCATGCCGACCGAACCGTGATACACCGGCAGCACCTTGCCATACCCCGGGTACAGGTAGTCAAAGCGTTCCTTGGAGGAATACAGCAACCCACGTGCATCGAACACTTCTGCATTGGCATCGCCGTACATTTCGATCCACTCACGTGATTCATCGGGAATGTTGATGCTGTACGGGTCGTCGCCTCCGCCGAGGAAATATGGGCTGAGATAACTCTGCTCGTGATAGTCAATGTGCAAGTGCGGCAGGTATTGGCGATAGGCGATCAGCCGGCTGCGCGATTCGGGATGCACCAGCCACAGCCAATCTCGATTCAGATCAAACAGGTAATGGTTCGACCGACCGCCCGGCCACGGCTCGAAGTGCTCGGATGAATCAGGGTTCGCATCGGCCTTCACACCCATCGTGTTCCGAAACCAACTCACGTATCGGTTATGACCATCCGGGTTCAACAGCGGATCGATCACGACAATGACATCGTCAAGCAGGGCTGCGACTTCATTATCGGTCGATGCAGCCAAGGTGTAGGCGAGTTGCATGGCTGTTTCAAGCGGCGATGGCTCATTGCCATGCACGGTGTAGCTCAACCATGCAATCGCAGGATTGGTGTCGAAGATTTCATCACGTCGTGCATCATCCAGATCGCGTCGGGCAAGCTGACGATTGTTGTACAGAATCTCATCCAGCCGCTCAAGATTCTTCGGCGAGCTGATGGTCAACAGGTGCAATGAATAGCGCTGATGGCTTTCACCATACTGCTGTATGAGAATGCGATCAGAAGTGTCTGCGAGGAGTTCCAGGTACTGCACCATGTCCGCATGGCGGGTGAATTGCTCGCCGATCTCGTAGCCAAGTACGCTGGCAGGCGTCGGGATCGATGCATCAAACGTCAGGCCGTCGAAATAATCGAACTTTCCATCCTCACGCGGACTGGACATCGTTTCAACCGTGTCGGCTTCCACGGTCTGCGTTTCAATCGCCAAGGCCGATGCAGTGGCGCATCCGGTAAGCGCTAAAACCGACAGCGCAGCGGTGAGGATGAGTTGCGTCAGAAATGGAACCGGTTGCAGTGCGATGTTCATCCCCGCATGTTCCGGGATATTCGAGCGATGTGCAAGACGTTTTACCCGCTTTCCGACTGTGGTGGGAACGGGTGTAACTCATGGAGTATCTCCGCCCACATGGACGTCACCGTGTGATCAGTCACCATCGGGCACAGCGCGATCAGCACGACGCCGATGGCGCTGAGTGACAGCGACAGCCAGTCGCCGAATGACCACGGCTGAGTCCAACCGCCCCAGATACACCTGGCACGCTCCGCATCACCTTGCTCATCATCGTCATTGCCACGAACGACCGCCCGTCCGAGTTGGGCAGCATCGTCAACCGAAAGCAACACGCCGCGAATAGCTCGCTGCCAACCGGCAAATCGTGCACCGCTGGATAGCCCCGCCCGTGCTACACCGCTCAAGCCGGCAAGGCCGAGGATGAACTCCATGTACACGGTGACGACCAGCGCGAGAATAATCAGCGCAATATCCAGCTTGAGTTCCCACAGCACACGGATGACGATACCGCGTGGTCGAGCATCGAAATGCTGATGCCGCACCCACTCCAACGCGCCGTGGGCTGCGACCACAGCGACCAGCCAGAACAAGCTGATCCAGATGCTCAGGACAACGGCGAGGGTGATGTAGGTGATGATGAACAGCCAACGATCATCGTGATCAAGAATCCACTGCCGAAGCGAACTATGTTCGCGCAGTGCAGCATCCGCCTTGGGCTGAGTTGGTTCGAGTGTACTCACGCGTCAAGCACAGCATGAACGATCATAATTGTCAAGACTCACACCTTTCGATCCGCTACGACGCAGAGGACGAAGATTTCTATAGTTCAAGATTTATTGAAATCTTGTTTTATGCCTTCGGGAAATGCGGTGCATGATCTCATGTGCGGTGTGCGTCTCGTGTGTGAGGCACGCGGTTGTCATGATTGATCATGCATGTATTGCCCCGTTTGCCACGCGGTCGGGTACACTCTGGAACGCTTCAATGCTCCTTTCCATTGTCATTCCGGTATTCAACGAAGAGGCCACCGTTGAGACCATCGTCCAACGGGTGCGTGATGCTGCGCTCAATGGTGTGGACAAGCAGATTATTCTTGTCAACGATTGCTCAACGGACGGTACTGAGGCAAAGCTGGAATCGCTCGCGCAAGCGGGTGACCTGATTGTCGTCCATCATGAAAAGAACCAGGGCAAGGGTGCCGCATTGCGAACCGGCTTCTCTCGCGCGACGGGAGAGATTGTCATCATCCAGGATGCTGATCTGGAGTACGACCCCGCTGAATACCCGCGTCTGCTTGCCCCGATTCTCGACGGCCGAGCGGATGTCGTGTATGGCTCGCGGTTTCTCACGACTGAAGCGCGCCGCGTGTTGTACTACTGGCACTACATCGGGAACAAACTGCTCACCATGCTTTCCAATATGTTCACCAATGTGAACCTGACTGACATGGAAACCTGTTACAAGGTTTTTCGTCGCGAGGTCATCGCTGAGATCACTATTGAGGAGAACGGTTTCGGCATCGAACCGGAGTTGACCGCCAAGTTCGCCAAGGCCGGCCACCGAATCTATGAAGTGGGCATCTCCTATTCAGGCCGTACCTATGCCGAAGGCAAGAAAATTGGCATGCGCGATGGGCTGCGTGCGCTGCTATGCATCGTCAAATACAATCTGAGGCCGTGAATTTGCGGCAGTGTTCCAATTCGTGATCCGGATGTTTCGTATCGAACCATCATTTGCTATGCTATCATGCTTGCCGCGCAAGCCACCGACTGTGGTAGACATGGAAAATCAGGGATGAAGCAATCCACTCGCGAACACCGCATTACTGGTCACACGGTGCTCATCGTGGAGGACATGACAATCGTGGCGCACGAGCTGGAGTTCATCCTCAAACGGCTCAAATGCACCGTCGTCGGCCCAGTAGGGCGGGTGGATGAAGCAATGACCATGCTCCGGGATCGAGATGATGTTGAGGTCGTGATCCTCGACATCAATCTGCACGGGCTGTCTTCGTTTCCAATTGCCGACGAACTGATCTCCCGGAACATCCCCTTCATCTTCACCACGGGGTACGGCAGAGAGTCCATCCCGGCCCAGTTTCAGCACCATCCACGACTTGAAAAGCCCTTCGGCATTGACGATCTGGCTCAATGCCTGGCCGAGCTTTTCGATGATACTAAATGAATTGCGGCGGGGTTCTGTGCAGGTTCACATTGGAACGACGAGTTCTTCTACCAGATTCTGCATACCACGACGACTGGTGGCCGCTGCCTGGCCGGGTACGCGCAGCGACGAGGTCATGCCATATCCAATCGCCACGTTCATCAAGAGCCACGCCATCGCGTCAGCCGGTTCGTCTTTGCGTACGGCACCTGCTTTTTGCAGTTCGGCGAGTTCGTCCTTGAGAAAGCTGTGCAGTGTAGACAAGTGTTTTCGCAATGGCTTGGCGATCTCCGGCGCGGTCTCGGCCTCCGTCATCGCCTGGAAGATCACACGGTAAATCCCCCGGCCGCGCTCGTGGGTGGCGGGGTTCCCCGCCAACAGGACGCGCAGTCGCTTGATTGGGTCATCCACGCCGTCCAAGGCCGTCTGCCAGCTGTGAATCACTTCGTGACCGACCTCCTCGATCAGCGTGATAAACAGATCAAGCTTGTTCTCGAAGTGCCGGTAGAGAATTGGCTCGGTAATTCCGGCTGCCTTGGCCAATTCTGCCGTCGTCGTCCCTCGAAAACCACGCACAGAAAACAATCCGGCAGCAACTTCAAGCAATTGGCGGCGGCGATCTTTCGCCCGCATTCGGGCCATAGTCTTTCACTCCAAAACGATCGAGACTCAACGCAAGATAGTGTTTACTTGTCAAACTATACCGCGCCATCGCGTCGGCGCGGCACATTGAATGTAACCTTCACAAACATGTGGGTCACTAGGTAGCCAAGCGGCAATGGCTTCACGCCGCTTCGGTATGCGACAGATCAGCATCGGGATGCACTTCCAGTTCAGCCACGCCGCCGGGAATGACCAGATCACTTACCGGCGTACCTTCTTCGATCACCCGACCGTCAAGCGTCTTGATCACCGGCTGTGGATTGGCCCGTTCATGCTCGGCCAGTTCGATTTCGAGCTGTTTCTGCCTGTCCTCTTCCAATTTGCCCCATGCCAATCGGCCACGACATTTCGGGAATTTGGAACAGCCCAACCACGGACCGCGTTTTCCACGACGCAAATTGAGCTGCGCGCCGCACTTGGGACATTCCAGGTCCGTCAACAACGCAGGCGGCGAAGGATATTTGATCTGTTCCTTGCGATCGAGGTTGATCACGTACTTCGTCTCGGGGTAGTTCACCGACGCAAGGAACTTTCCGAAGCGGCCGGTGCGGAGGATCATCTGCGAGCCATCCTCCGGGCAGGCCACGTTCACTCGCTCGGGAAGCATGGGCCGTCCCTCACGATCAATCGGAGCTGCGTAGTTGCAGTCCGGGTAGGCGGTGCAGGAGAGGAAGCGGCCATTCTTCCCAAACCTGTAGCATGTCGGCGAGCCGCACTCAGGGCATTTGTAAATGGCCGGCTGCGTCTCTGCCTTGGCGTGTGTCATATTCTCGTGCGCTTGATCGAGCGACTCGGAAAATCGCTGATAAAACTCTTCGAGCATTTCACGCCAGTCCGCCTGATGCTCGGCAATCTTGTCCAGCGCCGCCTCCATCTGGCGGGTGTAACCGACTTCCATTAGTCTGGGGAAACCCTCGATCAGCTTGTCGGTGACCACCTCGCCAAGGTCCGTTGCGTAAAAGCGCCGGTCGATCTGCTCAACGTAGTTTCGCTCCTGAATGACGTTGATGATTGACGCATACGTTGACGGCCTGCCGATCCCCTCTGCCTCAAGGGTCTTGACCAATGAGGACTCGCTGTATCGCGGTGGTGGACTGGTGAAAAGCTGTTCGGGCGAAAGATCGAACGGGGCCGTCTCATTGCCCTCGCGCAGTTCGGGGAGTTTCTGCTCATCGCTCGCAGTCGGAACGCCGGAGACACGATAGAACCCGTCAAAAACGAGCACCCGACCGGTGGTCTTGAACACGGCTCCCGTGGACTGATCGGAACGTTCGAGCAGAATCGTCGTGGCGTCCCACTCTGCGGGGACCATCTGACACGCGATGAATCGATTCCAAATGAGACGGTAGAGCTTGGCCTGCTCAGCGTTGAGGGCAGAGGCGATCTTGTCCGGATGACGAGCCGCTTCTGTCGGGCGGATCGCTTCGTGCGCTTCCTGTGCACCTTTCTTCGAGCCATAGAAGTTCGGCTTTTCGGGCAGGTACTTCTCGCCGTGCGTAGTGCTGATGTACTCACGTGCCTGGTTGATCGCATCGCCGGCCAAGTGCGTCGAGTCGGTACGCATGTACGTGATGAGACCCACCTGCCCCTCACCGGGAATGTTGACACCTTCATACAGCGACTGCGCGACGCGCATCGTGCGGCTCGCCGCAAAGCCGAGTGCTGACGCGGCTGCCATCTGAAGCGTGGAGGTGATGAACGGAGCGGTCGGACGTGACGCGGTGCGTTTGGTGTCAATGGACTTCACGCGATACCGCGCAGCCGGATCGATTGATCCCGTGACGGTTCGCAGCGTCTTGGCCGGGCCTTTGCCCTCGGGATTGCTCTTCGAATCGACGCTGATATTGCGAAGTCCCACCGCTTCAGCAATGTGCTGCACTTGCGAAGACAGGTCCCGCGGCTGGTCGGCCTCGGCGCGAAGATCGAACTTGCGGCCATCCACTTCCACGAGTTCCGCCTTGAATGCATCGTGCTCAGCCAGCCATGCGTTCTGAGCTTTGATCGTCGGCGCCTTGTTCTTGTCATCGCGACTGGCCATGAACTGCTGCCATGTCGGCGCAAGTTTGGCAGCCGCATCTGGATCAATGCTCATCCGCGACGTCACACGCCAATATTCATCTGGCACGAATCGGCGGATTTCATCTTCGCGCTCAACGATCAATCGCACCGCCACCGACTGCACGCGGCCTGCGGAAAGCCCCCGCGCGACTTTCTTCCACAGCAACGGCGAGACCTGGTAGCCGACGATGCGGTCAAGAATCCGCCGGGCCTGCTGGGCATTGACGCGGTCCTCATCAATTGGGTGCGGATCCTGGAATGCGCGTTCGATCTCGCTCCGGGTAATGGCGTTGAACACCACGCGCTTGGCGTCTTTGGCCTCGATGCCCATTTCCTGCGCAAGGTGCCATGCAATCGCTTCCCCTTCGCGGTCAAGGTCCGTTGCGAACCAGACGTCAGCGGCCTTCTTCGCAGCCCGTTTCAATTCAGTCACGACCTTCTTCTTCCCCGCGAGAATCTCGTACGTCGGCTCAAAACGATTTTCCAGATCAACGCCCGGCACTGGCTGCTTGGAACCCTTCGGCGCTTTGGTGGGCAGATCGCGCACATGGCCGACGGAGGCCTGAACGATGTAATCCGAGCCAAGATATTTGTTGATCGTCTTGGCCTTGGCCGGTGATTCGACGATCACCAGGTGCTTGCCGTTGGCGGAACCTGAGCCGCTGGACACCCGCTTGGAGGACTTGCGGGTAGTCTTTTTGCGGGTGGTTTGCTTGGATGTGCCGGTCTTGGCCATGTGACTTGAGTTATCGGTTCGACGGGACGGTTTCTTTCACCAACGTGGCGGAGACTAGGGCACGCTTGAGATTCGATCAAGGTGGCGGACGGGGGTTCTTGGTTTTCGGTTTCTGGTTTAACCGCCGTTCACCGGCCTAATGAGACCGCTGCTTTGGCCTGCTCCAACAGTTGCTCGAGGGTCGCTGAACCCGCTTGAAGCCATCTGGAGTGCGGATGCAAGCGGAATCTTCGCAGCCACGTTCGCTGCTGTTTGGCGTACCTTCGAGTACGAATCTTGATCTGTTCGATCGCGTAATCCAAGGCGCAACGCCCTTCCAGATAATCGACAATCTGCTTGTATCCCAAGGCCTCTCGTGCCTGCAGCCCGAGTTTTCCGGCATCATGCAGTGACTTCACTTCCTCGACCAGACCTTCGTCAATCATCTGGCGCACACGGGCATTGATGCGGGGATTGATCGCCTCAGCCGGGTACTCCAGGCCGATGATGCGGACATCCTTGCGGATGTTGCCTGATTCCCATTGGGATTGATGTTCGCTAAGTGGTTTTCCGGTTAGCTCATACACCTCGATCGCTCTGATCATGCGTTTGCGGTCGTTGCGATGTATCCTTTCAGCCGCAACCGGATCAACCTCCAGCAGTCGCATCCGCAACGCATCTTCATCCATTGCCTGCAAACGAGTTCGCAACGCAGCGTCCGGCTCAGGCCCTTCGAACAGACCCGACAGCAGGGCCTTTATATATAGATTCGTCCCTCCTACCACGATCGGATACAACCCCCGTTTGCGAACGTCAGCAATCACCTGCTCGGCTCGCCCCAACCACGTATCAACGCTGAAGTTCTCTTCAGCCGGGTCTGCAATGTCCAAGAGATGATGCACGGCCTGGGCGCGTTCCTCAGCGGTGGGTTTCGCGGTGCCGATGTCCATTCCACGATAGACCTGCATCGAATCCGCACAGATGCATTCCCCTCCGATGGCATTGGCCAGATCGATCGACAATCTCGTCTTGCCTCCCGCGGTCGGGCCGAGGATGAGAATGATGGGCTTGCATTCGCTCATGAACATTCGCGCAGCCAAGCGTCCATGCGTTCGCATCCCTGCTCGATATGCTGCTCTGAGCATGCAAAGCTCAGGCGCACGTGATTGCGACCACAGTCGCCGAAATCCTCGCCAGGTACGACGGCGACGCTGGTCTCATTGAGTAGTGCGGTTGCAAATGAAACGGCGGAATCGATGCTCGCCCCGCCGGGGCTTGTGCGCCCAAAGTATGCGCTGATATCCGGGAACACATAAAATGCCCCGGTTGGTTTCGGGCAGACGACGTTCGGCATTGCATCGATTCGTTCATGAATCAGCGCAGCACGCTTGGTAAACGCTGTGTGCATCATCTTGACCGAATCTGCTCCGTTGGCCAAGGCCTCCTCGATGGCTGGGTAGAGAAAGCTGGTGATATTGCTGGTCATCTGGCTTTGCAGCTTTCCCATCGCTTTCGCCACTACCCCACCATCGCCCGGTGCGCACGCATAACCGATGCGCCATCCCGTCATGGCATAGGCCTTGCTCAAGCCGTTGATGGTGATGACGCGATCAGCGATAGAGTCGATAGACCCCATCGAAAGATGTTCAGCGTCGCCGTAGATCAGCTTCTCGTAAATCTCATCAGTGATGATCGTCACATGCGGATGCGCTTCGAGCACGGCGGCCAGTTTGCGAAGATCGTCCGGTGAATACATCGTGCCGCAGGGATTCGACGGCGAATTGAGAATCACAGCCACGGTGCGTGGCGAGATGGCCTGTTCAAGCTGTTGCGGGGTGATCTTGAAGTCGTTTTCAACAGCGCCGGGCACCTGGAGTGCTTCGCCGCCGGCAAGTTGAATCATGGGCATATAGCTCACCCACGCGGGGGTGGGCAGAATCACCTGCGGTGCGGGCCGGCCGGTCTGGGGTGGATCGATCAGGCATTGCAGAGCGAGGTAGAGCGAGTGCTTGCCGCCGACGCTAATGACGATGTCATCAGCGTTGCAATTGATGTTGTTCTCTTCGCGCAACTTGCGGGCAATGGCCTCACGAGCTGATCGTTCGCCGGGGACTGGCGCGTAGCGCGTCTGGCCGGCAAGCAGCGCGTTGATGGCCGCTTGCTTGATGTGCTCCGGTGTGTCGAAATCTGGCTCACCAGCACCGAAGCCAATGACGTCCACACCTTGCGCCTTGAGCGCACGAATGCGCGCGTTGACCTCAAGCGTTGCGGAGCCCTGTAGTGCGCTGACGCGTTTGGACAGTTCCATGACGTGAGCATACCACGTCATGCGCAGTGAATCCTGAAGACGACGCAATGCCAATGGATGAGCAATCAGTTCCAGTGCTACCATGAGAGCATGTCATACACACCACGAATCCTTGCCTTTGCCGGTTCGACCCGGTCTGACTCGTATAACAAGAAGCTGGTGAAGGTCGCGGCCAACGCGGCGGAGAGCACCGGTGCTGCCGTAACGTACCTTGATCTTCGCGACCTCGATCTGCCCGTTTATGACGGCGACCTGGAAGCATCCAGTGGTCTGCCCGAAGGAGCGAAGAAGCTCAAACAATTGATGCTCGATCACGACGGCCTGCTCATCAGCTCACCGGAGTACAACAGCTCCATTTCTGCTGCACTGAAAAACGCCATTGACTGGGCATCGCGGCCAGCCGAGGGCGAGGGGCAACTTGCTGCGTTTCGAGGAAAAATTGCGGGGATCATGGCCGCCTCACCGGGTGGTCTGGGAGGCCTGCGAGGGCTGGTGCACCTGCGGGCAATCCTTGAGAACATCAACGTCATGGTCGTGCCGGACCAAATGGCAATTTCTCAGGCACACGAAGCGTTTAATGATGACGGTTCGCTAAAGGATGAAGGCCAGCAGAAGAAGATTTCGGGTATCGCCAAAAAGCTGACGGAAACGATCGCCAAACTCAATGCGTAATGGCTCTTGACCCACAACGCCGATGTAAACACCAATGACCACCACACCCCAAAAATCTCCCACCCGCTGGGTCTTGTTCTCCGGCATGGTTCCGTCGAGTCTCATGGCGGATGTTGGCTTGACGGTGCTTCGCGTGTTCGCCGGTGTCGCCATGGCGATGGCGCATGGGCTAGGCAAGATACAAGGCCCCCCTGAAGGGTTCGTTGAAGGTGTTGAAGAAATGGGATTTCCGATGCCGATCGTCTTTGCGTGGGCGGCTGCGATTACTGAGTTCTTCGGTGGCCTGCTCTTTGCCGCCGGCTTCCTGACACGCATCAACGCGCTGTTGCTGTGCGGCACCATGCTGGTCGCCGGGCTACTCATGCACGGTGTGGTGCGAGGCGACCCGTTTTCCGGTATGGAACTCGCCCTGCTGTATGCAGCAGTGTTCTTCGCGTTTATCTTCACCGGCTCCGGCCGCTTCAGCATAGATAAGATGATGCGCTAATGCATCGATTGATTCCTCACACTCTGGTCGCTCTGTTCGCCATGCTCGTCCTGGGCAATGAGGTCTTCGCCCAGTTTCATGGTTCACACGAGCGTGAGAATCGCGAACGCAAGCCGGGTATTGAGCCCGGCTCGATCGCAGACCTACTCGCCGGCGCGATGGAACTATCGCACAACGCTAAACAATGGAAGAAGCACGAAGCCGTCAAGTTGACCATGAAACTGACGCTCGGCGACGATGACACGGCCCTGAAATTGACTGGCACCTTTGCCACCAAAAGCGATGCGTTCGTGCTTTGTGTCGATGGCACACCGGTCTTCGGCCATGATGGGTCGGAGCGGTGGCACGCAAAGCCGCTCGAGCAGTTCGACGATGCTGCCGCACACGTGCATATGCTTGGCATGGTGCCTGTGCTGCCGTATCGGATTCGCCGTGATGATCACATCGTCGGCACTGGCCCGATGCGAATCGTGAACGACCATCGCTACTATGCAGCCAGCATAGCTTGGCCAGACAACGACAACTGGTCAGTCCTGCTCGTGAATCCAAGTAACGATCGGCTAAGTATCGTGGCATACTTCGTTCGACTCAGCGAGGATGACGAGCCGGATTTTTCACAAGCGTATGCGATGGTGGCGGATGACTTTGAAGGGGCGGAAGAAGTACCGTTCGCCCGGACTTGGGACATCTGGAAATGGAGCCGCCCGCGCGGGATCGTTGGCGATGAAGCCATCGGCCGGGTGAAGATCAGTGAGGTGAAGTTCATCGAAGCTGACGAGGATGATTTTGCCAAGCCGAAAGACGACGAGGCATAGCCAATTGCCAGGCCGTCGCGTATCATCTGGTTTGCATCCATTGTTCAGCAGGACCAGATTTCCCCACCCATGCATTACGATTCCCACCAACCTGTCATCAACGATCTCGAGGCGCGGATCTTAACAATCCGCGACTCTCTTTAACTACGATCAGAAGATCCAACGCCGCGACGCCCTGCAGGAAAAGATGAACGAGGGAGATTTCTGGAACAGCCAGGAGAAAGCCCAGCAGGTCATCGGCGAATTCAAAATTATCAAGGCCCAGACGCAGCCGCTCGCAGATGTCATTGAGCAGTTCGAGAACGCAAAGCTCGGCTACGAGTTGGCCCGCGAGGAAAACGATCAGGAACTGCTGGCAGAAGCTGACCAGCAGTTGTACGAACTCAACCAGCGCATGGAGCGCGTTGAGCTGCAATCGCTTCTTTCGGGTAAGCACGATCACCGCGACTGCTTCGTCACGATTGCCTCTGGTGACGGCGGCACCGAAGCCGACGATTGGGCGGCGATGCTCGAACGCATGTACCTGTACTACTGGGAGCAAATGGGCTGGAAGATCGAAGAAGTCTCCAAAGTCCACGGCACCGAAGTTGGCGTCAGTCATGTGACGTACCACGTCAAAGGCCCACTTGCCTTCGGCTACATGAACTGCGAACGCGGCACACATCGACTGGCGCGCGTCAGCCCCTTCAACTCCCAGGGGAAGCGCCAGACCAGTTTCGCCACGGTGGATGTGATTCCCGAGTTCGAGGAAAATGACATCGAGATCGACGAGAACGATCTGGAGATTACCAACTTCGCGCGCTCATCTGGCCCCGGCGGCCAGAACGTCAACAAGGTCGCCTCTGCGGTTCGCATTGTTCACAAGCCCACCGGGTTGATGGTCGTGTCCTCAACGCATAAAGCGCAGCTTCAAAACCGCAAGCAGGCGATGAACATCCTTCAGGCAAAGCTTCAACAGCTTGAAGAAGAGCGGCGACAAGCCGAAGTGGACACCGCCACCGGCGGTAAGGTCGATCGCGGCTGGGGCTCGCAGATACGCAGCTACGTCATCTACGACAACCGCGTCAAAGACCACCGCACCGGCCATGAAACCGGCAACCCGCAAAGCGTGCTTGACGGCGACCTTGAGCCGTTCATCTACGCGGAACTGCAGCGACGGCGATCCGAACGCGAGTAGCTTGTTTACTCGGCCTTGCCGTTGACCATCTGTACCCGGAGCGGTTGTTCGCTGTCCAGATGCACATCACGCTGAGGGAAGGCGATGGTGATCTCGTGCTCGCGGAAGAGTTCATCAACGCGAAACCGCACATCGCTTTCCAATCGTCGTCGGTCCAGCGGTCGCGTCATGTTGGTCCAGAAGAACGATTCGAAGATTAGCGCGTCATCGCCGAAGTTGGTGAACAGCACGACGATGTCGCGGTCCTTTGAGACTTTTTCGTGTTCGCTGACGGCCTGATGAATGAGTTTCTCGACAAGGCGCGTCGGTGAACCGTACGCCACGCCGACAGTCACCGTGCCGCGAATATCCATGTCGTGCAGGGTCCAGTTGACGACTTCATTCTCAAGAAAGTGGCTGTTGGGAATAAGGACGTCAATGCCATCAAACCGCCGCAATCGCGTGCAGCGGTTGCCGATCTCCTCGATGCGCCCCTGATTCTCACCGACTTCTACGACATCGCCGAGCCGGATCGGCTGTTCGGTCATGATGATGATGCCGGAGATGAGATTGTTGAACAGGTTCTGCGCACCAAAGCCGACACCAATTGCGATCGCACCACCGAGAACGGTGAAGATGGTGATCGGGATGCCAGCAATTGGTAACGCGATCATCACCACGACCACGACCAACGTGTAGAACACGATCTTCTGAATTGCCAGAGCCGCGTTACGATCAAGCCGACTGACGTTCGTCAATCGCTTGCGCACCGCATTCGTCACACGGCGGCTGATCCAGATGCCAATCACCGCGACCAGCATGGCGATGATGATCTGATTCAAATGAATGGTCGTATCGCCAGCGTGAAACAACTGGGCATGCCAGACGTCCTGGATCAGTTGGGGGATGGAACGCCCAAAGAGGGTGAACGAGACATTGTTTGATGCAGCATTGACGAGCATCGCACCATGGTACCGTAAGCCGAAGATATCGAAGCAATACCAAGAGAAAGGACCGCGCCTGCGGTGGGCAGTTCAATTGATCTCGCACATGGATACAGTGTGACTACATTGTGGCCTTTCGTTGACTGGACCATCCGATCGAAAGTACCATCATGCGTTGGAGGTCTGGGCATGTTCGTACAATTCGTGCTTTCGATTGCCATCTCGTTTTCGGCTCCCGCGGATGTCATTGGTGGTGAGGCATACAGCGGCAAACATCAGCCAGACCGATCCGCCGAGGGGTCTGGCCCTCAAGCCACGCAGGAATTGCGTCTGGGCAATCAGGAAGCACTGCCACAGGGGGTGCAGGACGATCTCGCTGCGCTCAACGCTGCCCTTGTGTCGATTCCCGGTGGCCTTGACGCAGTCAGATGGTGGAGCCGATCGCCTGATGGCACCGTTGTCGTCGCCGCGAAATCGACGGGGCGCGATGGCGAGGAACCGACCGGGGTGTGGATTTGGCCGCACTGGCGCGAAGCAGAGAATGTGCTGCACTTTGAACAGTTCAGTCGTGCTCAGATGCTATCTAACCACCATGTGCGGCTCATTCATTGGGCACCACAATCAAATGCACACGTACGAATCGTTGACCTTCGCCATCCGAACGTTTCATTTCAGTTCAGCGGCTTGGCGACGCACATGCTACGAATCGGCGACAATGACCGCTGGGCCTGCCTGACGACTGATGGCCAACTCTTCTCTGGTCTTCTATGTCATTCCGACAGTGATTGGATGCGGAACGCTGTTCAGATCCCGCTTGACAACAAGCCGCTGAAAGATCTGGTGCTGTTACACGGCGGTGACGTGCTTCTCATCGAACTTGAAATCAAACCGGATCAGCGACAGGTACGCTCTTTTGTGTTTCCAGAGAAGGATGAACCGCTGCACATCGACTCAGTTGATGGCTCTATCTGGGGACCGCGATCGACCTTCGGCGATGTCGGCGTCTTCGGGCGCACAACCGGCCATCGCAACTCCGACAGGATGATTGCGTTCATGGTCGATGAAGGCAGCGACATCACCATCAAACGCGTACCGTTTCGTGCGACCGACGAACGGCCTTCAAGTAGACCGTCGCCAAGCGGAAAATTCGTCACCACCTACAGCGGCGGCGGACTACTTCCCATTCGCAA
>PWVT01000252.1 GCA_003562195.1 Phycisphaeraceae bacterium
CCTGCAGCCGATGATTGCCCCGCTGACCTCAACAATGACGGCGTTGTCAACGTCTCTGATCTTCTGATCCTCCTCGGTGACTGGGGTTCATGCCCAGGTTGCCCTGCGGACCTGAATGATGATGGTGTTGTGAATGTCTCTGACTTGTTGATCCTCCTTGGTGACTGGGGTAACTGCCCCGAGCCGCCGGCCCCGACAGGTGCCTGCTGCTTTGAAGATGGCTCCTGCACCCCGGATGTCACATCTGACGACTGCGATTCGCTCGGTGGTAACTACAACGGCAACTTCAGCAGTTGCGGCACTTGCCCGCAGCCGCCAAGTGGCGAAACCTGTGGTGATGCCCTTGAGCTGAACGATGGCGATACCCTCGCAGCTGACACCACCGGCAACCCCGTTGGTAATGCTCCGCTTTGTAATGGCCTTGCTCCCAACCAGCCCACCGTGTGGTTCCTGGTTGAAGGTAATGGCAACACCATGACTGCTGCGGTCGACAGTCTTGATCCGTTTGGTAACGGTTCAAATGCTGCTGTGTACTGCGCTTCCTGCGATTCGCTGATCTGCGTTGGCTCCGCCTCCGAAGGTAGCGGTGACAATCCGTTTGATGCAGAACTCAGTTGGTGCGCTACTGAAGGCGAAACCTACCTCGTCGCTGTCTGGCTTCAGGGCGGTGCTGGTGATCTTGAAGTCACCCTCACCGAAGGTAGCTCCTGCACCTCGACCATTAGCTGCGCCCCTGCGGGTGACTGCGTTGGTCATTGCGGTGGTCAGGCCCCATCCGGCTGCTGGTGCGACAACGGTTGCATCGACTTCGCTGACTGCTGCCAGTTCGTCTGCAATGCCTGCCCCGGCCTCGTGCACTGCGATGCCAACCCCGGTACCTGCGAAGGTAACTGTGGCGGCCAGGATACCGATCCGAATTCGGACGGCTGCTGGTGCACCGATGACTGCGGTGGCTTTGATGACTGCTGCGAAGATGTCTGTGATTTCTGCCCCGAACTCGCCATCTGCGAGACCTGCACGGCAGTGAATTGCACCGACAACGTTGGTGAAGCATGCGGTGACGACCAGAACAGTGGTTGCAGCGCTGATCCGCCGACGCTTCTGTTCGACGACATCAACCTGGGTGACACCAAGTGTGGCAACATCTGGGCTGATGACGGTCTGCGTGATCTGGACTGGTTCCTCCTCGAAATCACAGAGCCGACGGAAGTGACGTGGGCTGTTGATGCTGATGAGATCTCCAATGCGTGGATCATCGGTGGTGCGGTCACAACCTGTGGTACGCTTGACACCATTGCGTTTGATTCTGGTTGCTCGATCGTGCTCAATGCATGCCTGGCACCTGGTACCTATGCCGTGGTCGTTGGCGCGAGCGTCTTTGACGGTTTCGCCTGCCCCGGGTATCAGTACGAGGCAACGCTGACCGGTACGCCTGTCGCTGAATGCGATGGCAACGGTGGTGGCGATCCTAACTCTTGCGCTGGCAACTGCGGCGCAAACGCCGGCAACTGCTGGTGCGATGAAGGTTGCTGCGACTTTGCTGACTGCTGTGCCGACAAGGTCGCCGAATGCGGCGGTTGCTCACCGGCGTAAGTCAAGTCAGTGCATGATGCATACAAACCCACCCCCGGCCCTTTTGGGCCGGGGGTTTTCTTTTTTGCTTGGTTGTATCGATTCCTCTCGCCCTGTCCCCTCGTCACGTGCTCTGCTCAGTGTGCCGCGTGTCGTGATACCGCTCGTCCACGGCCCGGCTCACCGCAAAACACCCCATCGCGCACCATCACTCTGCCACGCACCGTCACCGTCTCAGCCCGGCCGGCAATCTCCCACCCCTCAAATGCGCTGTAGTCCGTCGCCATCTGGTGCGTTGCTGCGGAGATCGTCCCACGATGCTCACCGTTGTAAATCACCAGATCTGCATCGGCACCGACAGCGATCGTCCCTTTGCCGGACAAGCCAAAGATTCTCGCCGGCTGGGTACTCGCTGCATCAACAAACCGGTGCAGGTCAATCCGCCCAGTTCGCACGCCGTGCGTGTACAGCAGGTCCACGCGATTCTCCACCGACGGTATGCCGTTGGGAATCGCGGTAAAGTCGCTGCCCGGCGGGCGGCCCATGGTCTTTTGTGTTTGAAAATCAAACGGCGCGTGGTCCGTCCCCACGGTGTTGATGCTGCCGTTTCGCAGTGCATCCCACAAACACGCCTGGTGCGACGCATCGCGCAGAGGGGGAGACATCACATACTTCGCCCCTTCAAAGCCCGCTTGCTCCGCGTAGGTCTTGTCGAGCACAAAGTGGGGGATGACCGCCTCCACATACACCCGCACGCCACGCTGACGGGCACGCTCCGCTGCGCGAATCGCCGGCTCGCAGGATGTATGCACCGCGTACACCGCTGCACCCGTCAGCTCCGCAAAGCTCATCAAGTGGTTGACGCCCTCTGCCTCGACCTGAGGTGGCCGTGATGGCTCGTGCCACTCCGGCCCCGTCTTGCCTGCTGCCACCAGCTCACGTTGCAGTTCCGCGACCAGCGTTTCATTTTCACAGTGGGCCGTGACGATCACCCCCAGCTCGCTGGCCAGCTTGAGCGTGTGATACAGCTCGCGGTCATCCACACCCAGTGCATCCTTATACGCAAGGAACACCTTGAACGATGTCGTCCCTCGATCGACGATCTCGCGCAACTGTCGCTGCGCCTCATCATCCCACCGCGTGACGCCCATGTGAAACGCATAATCACACGCCGCGACACCCTCGGCCTTGCTCTGCCATAGCTCATATGCCTCCAGCGGCTGGTCGGCCTTGCCGGGGCAGATCATCTCGATCAGCGTGGTGGTTCCGCCCACCAACGCCGCTCGCGAGACGCTCGCCCAATCGTCTTTCGCATAGGTCCCCATGAACGGCAGATAGACATGTACATGCGGGTCAATAAAGCCGGGAAACACAAACCGACCTGCTGCGTCAATCACGTGCGTTTCCGCAGGAAGCGAAGCAGGATCAATCAACGCCTCGATACGCGTGATCGTCTCGCCCGCGCAGTAGATATCCGCAGTGTAATCATCCCTTGCAGTGACAATCCGGCCGTTGGTGATGAGCAGTGCCATACGCCAGATGATAGCTGATGTCGCTTGAGTGCCGTGGTCTTCGCGCCACGGCGCGGAGCGTCGCAGCGAAGACCACACACATCACGTTGAGCGAGCGGGCTCGCCCGCTCCGAACGTCCTCACCTCACCGCTCGATCATCCGCGCAGCAGGTCGCTGCCTTTGACGGTCAATGCCAGATGCTTCTCGCGTTGGCCGGCCATCTTGATCAGCCCCAGCCGGTGCAGCACCATCGCTGCAAGCGCATCCGTTGCGTCCTCGACCGACACTTCATCAGCGGCCTGTTGCAACACCTCCGCAGCATCGGCGATCACCTTCGACCCGCTCGGCAGGCGATGCCGCCACGTGCTCCACGCCTCGAAGAAATTCGCCGGCCCTGCAATGAGAACCGTCGCAAAGCCCGCCGATGCGTGCCGCGGCTGCATGCCGATGCCGTACGGCAACATTGGCTCGAGCACGAGCATGCGATCCTCGAAGTCGGTGAGTTTGCGAACCGTCGCCAGCGGATTCACCCGCCCCACGCCGTGAACGTCGCCACGAGCGCATAGACACCCGTCACGAGCAGTGCATACTGCGCGGTGCGCCCCGAATCGAGCCGCGCCGGACCTGCAAACATCAGCCCCAACCACGCAACGACAAACACGCCGCCGAAGATGATCAGGCAGAACACAAGTCCCATCGCGACTTCAATACCCGCCTCCAGCACAATCTCCCGATTGCGTGCAGCGATGGCTTTGCGAAGTCGATCAGTCATCTGCTTCGCGACAATCCTACCGCATCACACCAAGCTCATGGCGTCGCTACTACGGCATGCACCGGCAATTGCACAGCTTCAATCATCCCCACAGGCCGAGTAGCACGAGCATATCGCTCACATCGACGGTGCCATCACCGTTCAAATCTGCCGCGCACGTGCCGCTTCCCGGGCACGTACCCCACGCGTTCATCTGGACCAACAGGTCAGACACATCCACGACACCATCACAATTGAGGTCAGCCAGGAGGCACTGGGGCTCAACATCGCAGCCGCGCCATTCAGCAACGCGGTGAGATGGCATGTCATCAGCCATGGTGAAAAATCCACCCGCGTATAGGGCTGGCGTGCTCGCGCCCTCGTCAGTGCTCGTGAGGGCCCAGACCAAGCTGTTCACCCCATTGCCAAGCGGCGACCACATCGTGCCATCCCACTTCGCGATGTGGTTAACCGGGGCGCCGCCAGCCAACGTGAAGAACCCGGCAGCGTACAGCGCGGGACCATCGCCTGCGCCATCGTCCAGGACCGTCATTGCTTCAACGAACGCGACTCCCTCCACACCACTGCCGACCGCGTACCAATTCGTTCCGAGCCGTTTCGCAATATTGTTGGCGTTGACCACGCCAGCCCTGGAGAAATGCCCTGCCACGTAGAGTGCTGGGCCATCACCCGAGCCGTCATCAAAGACTTGCATCGCCGACACGCGAGCGGGTTGCTCCCCGCCCGGATTGGTGATGCCGATGCCCGGTCCCGCCCACTCTGTGCCGTCCCATCGTGCGATGCGGTTCGCTGGTTCACCGCCAGCGGTGGTGAACCCACCGCCTGCGTACAGTGCCGCAGTGCCACCCGCACCGCCGCTATACACCGCGAGAGACAGCACCACGTCATTCATGCCAACGTCGAGTTTGGACCACGATGTCCCGTTCCACCGTGCGATGCCGTTCACCTGCACGCCACCAGCCGTTGCGAAGGCGCCGCCGACAAAAAGTGCCGGGCCGGCGCCGAGTCCGGTATCGAACACCGTCATGGCCCGCACAATGCTCGAAGTACCGTTGCCGAGGGCGGACCAGGAGGTGCCATCCCATTTTGCAATGTTATTGGCAGCGATACCGCCGGCCGACGAAAACAACCCACCAACATACAGTGCCGGCCCGTTGCCATCATCGAAGACCTCGAAGCTCCAGACATCTCCGTTTGTCCCGGTCCCGAGCGGCAACCATGCGTTGCCATCCCATTTCGCGACACGGTTGACGATCACGCCACCAGCCATGGTGAAGCTGCCGCCCGCGTACAGTGCCGGCCCGCCGCCCAGACCATCGTCGAACATCGTCAGCGCAAACACAAACTGCGAATCTTCACCGATAAAATTTGGCACCCATTGCGGTTCGCATGTCTCATCCAAACTGAGCATGTTCCGCCCGGAGTCCGACTCGGTGATGCGCATTGATTCGGCTCGGCCACCCCATTCGTCAGCCGCGCTGATCGATGTCATGACAATTGCACATACCACCGCCACAGCCATGGCGCTCGATACGATCTGAGAATTAAACAACATGGATCTCCGACGGCGCGGCATTGGCTGTGATCCATTGTGGAATCACGAGCAAACCCCGCCGAGGCCG
>PWVT01000196.1 GCA_003562195.1 Phycisphaeraceae bacterium
AATCTATGTGCTGCAAAAGCAGGAGCTGACGCGCCTGGCTGACACCACCGGCGACGGTGTAGCGGATGTCTACGAAGCGGTCTGCAGCGGTTGGCCGGTCACGGATAACTTCCACGAATTTGCGTTCGGATTAACCTATCACGAGGGGCATTTCTACGGCACGCTCGCCATTGCCATCGATCCCGGCGGTGCAAGTACGCAGCCGCAGATCGAAAATCGCGGCACGGTGCTGCGCATGTCGCGCGATGGAAGCTATGAAGCGATCGCCCACGGCCTGCGCACGCCCAACGGCATCGGCTTCGGCGTCGACGGCGAAATGTTTATCACCGACAACCAGGGCGACTGGCTGCCAGTGTCCAAGGTGCTGCATGTAAAGGAAGGCGCGTTTTATGGTTCGTATGACGTGCAGCCGGAATTGACGGGCACGCTGGAAGAAATGCCGCCTGTGGTGTGGCTACCACAAGGTGAGATTGGCAACTCGCCCGGCAACGTCGCGCCCATGAACGACGGCCCGTACCACAATCAGATGCTCCACACCGATATCACCCACGGCGGCATCAAGCGCGTCTTTGCCGAGCACATTGATGGCCAATATCAGGGCGCGGTGTTCCGTTTCTCGCAAGGGCTGGAAGCGGGGACCAATCGCATCGCATGGGGACCGGACGGTGCACTGTACGCTGGTGGGATCGGCTCGACCGGCAACTGGGGCCAGGAAGGCAAGAAGCGGTTCGGCCTGCAACGGTTGATGTACAACGGCGAACCGACGTTTGAAATTCTGGCGGTGCGCGCCATGAACAACGGCATCGAACTCGAATTCACCACACCGCTTGCGGAAGGCCTCGGATGGGACCCGGAAGACTATTTCGTCGAACAGTGGTGGTACAAACCCACGACAGAATACGGCGGCCCGAAACTGGATGAACAGGAACTGACCATCACCACCGCAAGCGTGTCATCAGATCGTCGCCGAGTGTTTCTTGAAATCGACGACATCAAGCAGGAGCACGTCGTGTACGTGCGTCTTGTCGGTCCGTTGGAAGACGAGGAGAAACGCACACCATGGACGACCGAAGCGTGGTACACCATGAATCGAATCCCCGATGATCGCGTAGGGGAAGTCATCGACAGTCCGCTCCGTCGTGAGCACAACACGCTCACCGAGCAGCAGAAGCGCGATGGATGGCGACTGCTGTTTGACGGTGAATCCGCTGAGCATTGGCGTGGTTTTCGCCGCGATGATCTGCCCGATGGCTGGCAGGTCGTCGATGGCACCCTCAAGCGCGTTGCGCAAGGTGGCGACATCATCACCACCGAGCAGTTTGATCACTTTGAACTCATGCTCGATTGGAAAGTCGATACCGCCGGCAACAGCGGCATCTTCTGGCGCGTGAGCGAGGAATACGGCGCAGTCTGGCTGACCGGTCCAGAAATGCAGATTCTTGACAACGCGGGTCATCCAGATGGGCAGAACCCCAAGACCGCAGCCGGCTCGGACTATGACCTGTACCCCCCCGCCCGTGACGTCACCCGCCCCGTCGGCCGCTTCAATACCGCGCGAATTCGCGTGCACGGCAACGATGTCACCTATTGGCTCAACGGCGTGAAGATTGTCGAGTACGAGTTGTTCAGCGATGACTGGAATGAGCGATTCGAAGCGAGTAAGTTCCGTGACATGGAGCAATTCGCGCGGGAGCCGAAAGGGCATATCGCATTGCAGGACCACGGCGACCCGGTGTGGTTCCGCAACATCATGATCCGCGAATTGGACCCGCCCAACGAGTAGAACGACGTGACCATTCGATACAAGCGGCGGTGGCTGGCTGGTTAGTCGTCTCTGGCGAATCGCAGGCCGAGTATCGTCAGCGCGGCCACCGAGCCGCTTTCATCCCGCTCGACTGTGAGATTGATGGTATCTGCACCGTCATACATTGCAAGCGTGCCTTCATCGTCCAGGCCAAGCACCGCCCGCGTGACCGGTCCGCTCGGCGGAGACCAACGAAGCTGCGCAGCAGTGAGTATTAAGCCCGGTCCGATTACCAGTTGATTGCCACGTTCATCGCGATAGGTGCCCATGAGCCGTTCAGCCGTTTCCTGTTCGAGCATAGCGAGCGGCTGGTCCTGGGCCGGATCACCGCCGAAAAGAATGGTCTCTAATGCTGGCACGAGTTCCCGCAGCGGTGCGTCATCACGGTTGCTCAGCACCACAAGAAGCGCATCATCATTCGGGTAACGACGAACCTCGCACACAAAGCCGCGCACGCCACCACCGTGCGACTGCACGACGCGACCGATGGTATCGGTGCGCACGAACCAACCGAAGGCGTACTCGTTCAACCCCGGTGAGAACATCTCGACCTTGGCTGCATCGTTGAGGATGTCATTGCCGTGTAGCGCGCGGTCCCATCGCCAAAGGTCCCACACCGATGTCACCACGCCACCCATGCCACGATATTGAAAGCCATAGCTGCCGTAGGGATGCTCCAGTGCCGAACGTGGTGGGCCGAAGGCGGAGCGGCCAACGGCCACAACGGCACTGTCCGGAGCATCATCGCCGGTGAAACACGTGTGTTTCATGCCCGCAGGTGCGAACAACGCTTCTCGGCAAAACTCGGTGTATGGGCGGCCGGACACGACACTGACGATTTCACTCAACAGTGCATACCCCTGGTTCCAATACTCCCAGTTTGTCCCGGGTTTGTGTCGCGGCCCGCCACGAAGAAAGACCGGCAACACCGCATCGAGATCGTCACCGCCACCCTGCGAGTTGCTGCCGGGTATACCGGAGGTATGTCGCAGCAAATGCTCTACGGTAATACTGTGACAATCCGCCGGCACATCGGGCAGGTGCTTGGCAATGGAATCATCGAGATTAAGCTTCCCCGCCTGCACAAGTTGCATCACCACAGCAGCGGTGAACTGTTTGGTCACGGAGGCAATCTCAAAAAGTGTATTTGGGGTATTGGTCATGTCGCCGTTGGAATCGGCAGGTCCGACGCCAAGCGCTGCAACGACTTGGCCATCCCGGGCAGCGAGCACCGCTCCATGAAAACCAACGTGCTCCGCTCGTCGGGCAAAGTCGGTCAGTCTGGTTCCGATTTCGCCGACAACGTGATCCGTATCCTCAGTGGGCGAAGTTACCTCGGCTCCATGCACAGCCAATACCAAGACCACGCATGTCAGAACAATCTGAACTCGCATCATGGGGCAGCTCCATGTCACAGTGCACTCAGAACAGTGTGTACCGATGACCTGAACACCCGCAATCGTACTGCGATCCAACCGTGACGCCTAGTTGGGCAAAACGAAAAAACGACCCCCACCAATACCGGGGGTCGTAAAAGTACGGAGATGAAAATCGTGCTCAGGAGCAGCTTCCCCATGCGCCGAGCAGGATCAGCAGGTCGGACACATCGACAACGCCATCGCCGTTAAGGTCTGCCGGGCAGCCCGCGCACGAACCCCAGTCACTGAGCAGGATCAACAGGTCGGACACATCGACCTCACCATTGCCGTTCAGATCTTCCGGGCAGGCGGGTTCTGGGTCTTCACATTCAAGACCCGTCGCGGTGATCGAGATGGCATCCACCTGCCAGCCACGGTAATTGTTGAACAGGCCGTCAATGGTGTCGAAGTGCCATCGCAGTTGGATGGTTTCACCAGCAAACTGGGTGAGGTCCATGGTGAACTCGGTCCAGTTGGACGAATCACTCAGTTCAACAGAAGGACCGCCAACGACGGAGAACGTTGCGACGTCATACGCAGTAGCTGCTTCGGTAAGCAGGTTGTAACAGAAGCTCACCTCCACGCTGCCTCCGGGCGGAATCGTGGGGATTGCGATCGGAGCGGAGGTCATCGAGCCGCTGTTGGCGCTTGAGCCGGTTTCGTACGTGCAGTTGCTCGTCTGGCCGTAGTACGCCCATTGCGGCCCATCACACACTCCACTTGCAGCACAGGAACCGGTCACATTCCATAGCCCGGTCATCGTCCAGCCGCTTGGCAGTCCATCGTTAAAGTTCACGTAGAGTTCTTCAGCAGTGGCGATGTCGCCCACCGCGGCGCTGTAGACGTTGTCAGGGGCGTTGGCAGGGCTGGTGCGAACCGTGCCGCCATCGCCTTCTGCGCGAACGTAAAACTCCGGCGAATCATCACACGAAGCCGCCGGCAGTGTGGCGGTGTAAATCTCACCACCGATGTGCTGCAACGCGACGCTTGTGAATGACCCATCGCTCATGCGATAGAAGAGCTCTTCGCTTTCTGGCACGATGTTCTCTTCGCCGGGTGATACGCGAACGTTGAACTCTGTGGGAACACCGGGATCGACCAATGTTGGAGCACCATCGGGAAGCGTGACGATCAACGCCGGCTCTTGGACGATGATGTCGCCGGTCACAACGAGCGCGAAGCCCTGAGTGGCCTGGTTCACTTCAGCACCAACCACGCGAACGGTCCACGTGCCGGGTGTGGGGTTGGAGATGTGTACCTGCTCGACGTTGTTGCGATCGTCCTTCGTTCCGCCAGTGACGGATACACCACCCTGGAAAACATTGCCAAGGAACGTGCCGTCCGGTCCGATCACTTGCAGGTCAAGATCATTGACCGCTGCGAAGCTGGTGCCGGCAGCGCCCGGGAAGTCAGTCCACACAAGGGTGACCTTGAGCTTTTCACCGGATCCGATGACTTCGATTTGCTCTTCGTAGGACTGGCCAGTGCTCAGACCATCGGCATTCCAAACATCTTCGACGAACAGTCTGCGACTGTCGCCATTGAAGTACAGGGTGTTGTCAGCAAGCACGCGGCCCCACCCCTCCTGATTGGATGGGTACCCAGCCACGCCGGTCATATCGACTGCAGAGTTGAGCAATGTGGCCTTGACGAGTGCGCCGCTGGGAGTAAACGACTCACCATCGCCAGCGATTCCAGTTGGATAGAACCCTTCCATGTAGTACTGTCGGGCCAGCATGCCGACACCTGCGACGGCCGGGCTGGCCATCGAGGTACCGCTGGAGTTGCTCACGCCACAGGAGCTGGGTGTGGCGGATGTGGTCTGACAACCGGGAGCATAGATTTCCGGCTTTCGACGACCGTCATTGGTCGGGCCGGTACCGCCAGTGCAGTGCTGGTGCTGGTTTGGAGCTTTTTCCGTGGCTCCGACAGCCAAGGTGTTCTTAGCGTTCTCCGGGTTTTTCATCGTTGATGTATTCGTCACGGCCCAGAAGGTTTGCGACTCTTCGTTGTCCCACTGGAATACGTCGATGCCGCGCGTCAGTCCGTTGTAGGCCGTGGTGCCGTCATCACCCCAACTGTTGGTGTGAATACGGGCACCATCGCTGTGAGCGAGGTTGAACCGCTGCAGGATGCCTGCTTCAGTGAAGGATGGCCACGTGTTGTATGCAATGCGACCCTTGTAAGCCACTCCGCGTCGATTGGCACCACCGCTGAGATCATCACCGGCAGCCGTGCCGCTGACGTGCGTGCCGTGGTGCGACGCACCTGGACTTGGGTGGTACGCGACAATCTTACGGTGATTCGGTCCGATCGGAACGGAGTCGACGAACATGCAGTGATTGCGATCCAGCGCCGTATCCAGCACGCCGACGATCTGGCCTTCACCACGAAGACCGGCATCGTACAGCGGCGTGACGTTGAGTTGATTGCTTTGCACAACCCAGCGTGCTGAGTCATTACGAGGCGTGATCTCGGGCTGCTCTTCGATGTACTGGACGGAAGGCAGCGTCGCCAGTTCTTCAACATCCTCCAAAGCCAAGGTGGCAGAGATAATTGGATTGCCAGCCATTTCATAGGTGGCATGCACATCAGCGCCCAGTTCACGCAATACGCGAAGCGCTTCATTTGCTGTATGTGATGAGAAGATCGTCACGGCCACAGCGACGTCGCCACGCTGAGCCAGGTTGATACGCTCAGCGGTCGAGAAATTTCGCTGACCGAGTGTCGGCTCAATCTTCCACGCATCCTGAAACTCACCAACCCAGACAACAAAGTTCAGGTTGGCGAGCGCCTGTGCCTGCACGTTGCGCATATCAGCGACATAGGCGTATGCGGGGAGGTAGTTTCCGAGCTTGATGCCGGCATTTTCCAACGCCTGCCGACGCTGGGGCGTCATCGGACCGTCGAGCTGAATCAGGTGCGGCTGCTCCGCGCGGAGACCGCCTCGGGCAGTGCGAGCATCTGGAAGTTGGTCCGTGCGGATGTCGCCAACAGCGAGGTGTAGCGTTCCGACGGTCAAGGTCACCGGTGCATCGGGGTCTTGGGGCTCAAATTGAGGTCCACCACCGGCAATGACGACCGAGGTCGCCAGTGCAGCAGTCAACGACAACGCCAAGGTCCACCGGGCACCGGTGGCCGTTCTCTTTACGTTCAGTTGCATTTCTTTCTCCATGGAAATCAAAGCGGCATGGCCGTAACCAGTCGGCAAAGCCCCCATTTCCCAGCGGGTTCCGGCAGATACGAGGATCAGTCTAATGTAGCATGCTTTCGGCAAATCCACGGTTACCGTTGCACCTTATACCGCAATCATTGTGCACTTAGGTACTTTTTTGGTACTTGTTCGGTTATTATAAGACAGCTCGTGCGCCAAACGTGTCAATCAATCGCTTGATTGACCCAGGCCCTTGCGTATGCTTCACGCATCATGCCCGATACCCCGTGTCAAACAAGAATTGCACTTCTGGATGCTGCTGAATCGCTCTTTGGGAGTCGCGGCTTCGACGCTGTTGGCATCCGCGACATCGCTCGCGAAGCCGATGCCAACCTTGCCTCGATCAAGTACCACTTCGGCTCAAAGCGCGCGCTGTATCTGGAAGCCGTCAATCGTGCGATGACGCGGCCGGGCCGTGCAAGCGAGGCCTGGCAACTTCTTGAACACACTCCCGTTCCATCAGATGCAGCAGAGGCAGCCGTTTTGCTTGCGCGATTCATTCATCGTTTCCTAGCCGAACTGCTGCCAACAAGCAGCGATGACGCATGCATCATGCTCATCATCCGCGAGGGGATGCGTCCGAGTGAGGCGCTGGATGGTGTCGTGGATCGGTATATTCGCCCAAATCAGACGCTCCTCGTCAATCTGGTGCGAGTGCTCAAGCCCCAGGCGGATGACGCAGAGCTGGCTCGCGACGCGCAGAGCATTCTCGGCCAGATGATGCACTATCGCGTGTTTCGCGCAGTGATCGAGAAACTTCGCGGGGCGCGTTCCGATTCACAGCGTGTGCATGAATTGTTTGATCACGTTACTCGTTTTTCTCTTCGTGGCCTTGGGTATGACGACGCGTTTGCTGAGCAGGCCATGAAAGATGCTGCCAAGGCCAGTGACATCGACACTGCCGCATCAATGGAAGGATCGTCAACGTGAGAACGACCCCCTTACTCTCGTTTACGGCTGCGACCGTTTCTGTCATGTGCGTCACTCAAGTCGGCGCGCAGCAGCCCACGCCGGTGCGTGTGGACACGATCGCCTCTGAACAGGTTCAGCAGGTTCGCCAAGTGACGGGCAACGTCCGTGCCGTCACCCGATCGCGCGTCGCTGTCATCGAGTCCGGTCGCGTGATTGAATTGGACATTGAAGAAGGAGAGACTGTCGCAGCAGGACAGAAGCTGGCGAAGATCGACAGTCGTCGGATCGAATTGAGTCTGCTTCGTCTTCAAGCGGACCTTGCGGTGCAGGAAGCCATGTTGGATGAACGCACCGCCCAGGTCGAGTTACGTCAAGCTGATCTCAATCTTCTTGAATCGATGCAGGATCGTGGTGCCGTCAACCCAAAGGAACTCAATGATGCTCGGCTGGAGCTGAAGGTCGCTCTGGCCCGCCAGGTACAGGCCCAACGCGAGTTGGATGTCATCCAAGCCGATCTTGCACTGTTGCAGCAGCGGCTTGACGACACCATCATTACCGCACCGTTTGATGGTGTTGTCATCAACCGACTGACCGAGCGTGGCGAATGGGTTGCTGAAGGTGCAGCGATTCTCGAGTTGGCTTCGACTGGTCACTTCGATGTCTGGCTGGATGTCCCACAGCGCCTCGCGCGAGCCGTGTCGGCCTCGGACCTGTCCATCATGGTCAACGTCGATGCAGTCAATCGAAGCTATGAGTCGACAAACATTCGAAAAGTCGGCGATGTGGATGCTTCATCACGAACATTTTCACTGATCGCTCGTGTGGATGACGAACTGGCACGTGCGATGTACCGGCCCGATCGTGATGACGAAGACGAATTGGGAATCCCTCCCCTGTCGCCGGGCATGTCTGCAACAGCGTGGATCCCCACCGACACCCGCGGCGAGCAATTGACGCTGCACAAAGATGCCGTGCTGCGCGACGATGGCGGCGCTTTTGTCTTTGTCGTCCGTGAAAGCAGCAATGACCAACCATCACAAGCAATGCGGGTAGGCATTGATGTACTCTTCTCACTTCCCTCGCCCAGCAATCGACTGGTCGTTCGCGGGCCGAACCTCAGTGCCGGCGAGCGCGTGGTGATAGAAGGGAATGAGCGGCTTCACCCCATGGCGGCAGTTCGTGTGGTTGACACGATCGCTCAAAGCCAATCGTCAACGTCCGGCCGTCGCGTTCAGTGACCTGCAAACGATCGATTCTTCCATGAACCCACTTCGTACTGCAATTGAGCAACCCATTACCGTCGCTGTTGGCGTCATTTTGATCCTGATGGCTGGATTAATATCGCTCGCGCGCATTCCCATCCAGCTCACACCGAACGTCGATGACATGACGATTTCCGTGACGACCTTCTGGGAAGGTGCAAGCCCGGATGAGATTGAGAAGGAGATCGTCGATAAGCAGGAGGAGCAGCTTCAGAGCTTGACCAATCTGCGAACGATATCCAGCAGCAGCTCTCAGAACATGGGACAGATCACGCTCGAGTTCGAAGTCGGTACGCGGAAAGAGGCGGCGCTCCAGGAAGTCAGTGACAAGCTTCGCCAGGTTCCATCGTACCCGCAGAATGTCGATGAGCCGGTCATTGAGGCATCCGACCCGCGCAATCGCGATTACATCGCGTGGATCATGCTTGAAACGGACGACCCCACCTTTGACATTCGCTCGTTGCAGGACTTCGCTGAAAACCGAATCAAACCTGCGCTGGAGCGCGTGCCCGGCATGTCGGAGATCAATGTCCTCGGCGGGCGTGAACGCGAAGTGCAGATTCGCTTTGATCCGCTGCTTGTCGCACAGCATGGGATTACCCCCGCTCAACTCGTCAGCGCCATTCAGAGTGCCAACCAGAACGTTTCCGCAGGCGAACTGGCTGATGGCAAACTCGATGTCCGCCTTCGCACGGTTGGCCAATTTGAGACCGTTGAACAAGTGGAAGCGACAGTCATTGCGCACACATCGCATGGGGTCGTACTTGTTGGTGATATTGCGGAAGTCGTCGAAACATACAAGCGGCCGGAGCGCCTGGTGCGAGCCATTGGTGAGGAAGTCATTGCCATCAACGCCCAACGCGAAGTTGGTTCCAACGTCATGGAAGTCATGGACGCGCTCAAGGCCGAACTTGCATCGATGAATCAGCCAGGCGGGTTGCTTGATACCCACGCCCGGCAACTGGAACTGGAAGGAACCCTGCGCCTGCGCCAAGTCTTTGATCAGACAGTGTATATCGATGATGCGCTCGCATTGGTGCAAAACAATATCTGGATCGGCTCGACACTGGCTGTGTTCGTCCTCCTGCTGTTTCTCCGTTCCGTGCGTTCCGTTGGCATTATTGCGCTGGCCATTCCGATTTCCGTCGTCGGGTCCGTGGTGGTCATGGTAATACTGGGAAGAAGCATTAATGTCATCTCTCTCGCCGGCATGGCGTTTGCGATCGGCATGGTCGTGGACAACGCCATCGTGGTACTGGAGAACATTTTCCGACACCTGGAAATGGGCAAGAAGTCCATGCGTGCAGCGTATGACGGCTCGCGCGAGGTTGGCGGAGCTATCCTCGCGTCGACACTGACAACCATCGCGGTGTTCATACCAATTCTGCTCGTCGAAGAGGAGGCGGGCCAACTGTTCCGCGACATTGCCCTGGCGATCTGTGCTGCAATTGGCCTGAGCTTGATCGTTTCGCTCACCGTCATTCCAACCGCAGCCGGGCGATTGCTGCGCGAGCGACAGATTCGCAGCCGGGAGCAGTCGCAGGATGCTGCTTCGGCAAGAGTGAACGAATCTCGAGTTAAGCGCTTCGTGCTACTTCCATTTCGAGCGATCGTTGCCACCGTTCGAAGTATCGGTGCCATCCCGCGCGGTTTGAGCGCACTCGTGTACGCACTGTGCGGCAGCGTGATCGCTCGGATCGGTATTGTGGCACTGCTGACCATCGCCTCGCTTGCTGGCAGTTGGCTTCTGCTTCCCCCCGCTGATTACCTTCCCCAGGGCAACCGCAACCTGACGTTTGGCATGCTCAATGCGCCTCCTGGCTACAACTTGCAGCAGCAGAGTGATGTGGGCAGGCGCATCGAAGCATCGATCCGACCGTACTGGGAGGCGGGCATGATCGAAGACGAGCAGGAACGTGCCCGCGCTATTGCACAACTGCCCAGCGTCCCGACAATGGTCAATGGTCAGCCGGGGCCGCTTGTCGTACCGCCGACGCTCAACAATTACTTTTTCGTCGGTACGCCCGGAATGATGTTCCATGGCGCGATCTCTGATGACGAACGGCGAATCGTTGATGTGGTCGCTCTCTTCCAACACGCCACACACGAGGAGGTCATCCCCGGCATCAGGGCATTTGCATTCCAATTGCCGCTGTTTCGCCTCGGTGGATCGACCGGTTCGGCGGTGCAGATTGATTTTGTCGGTGATGATCTCGATGCAGTCATCGATGCAGCGAACGCGGCGTATGGCAAATTGGTGCAGGGGTATGGCCCGTGGACCGTGCAGCCCGAGCCGACAAACTTCAACATCCCCGGCCCTGAACTGCGCGTCGAACCGGACCTGCTACGACTGAGCGAATTCGGCATGTCCGTCGCTGATCTCGGCCTTGCGGTGCGAGCCAACGGCGATGGTGCAATCATTGGTGAATATCGCGTGGGAGGCGAGACGATTGATCTGAAGCTGATCGCACAAGGATCAGTCAATGCAACGTCACTGCACGGCCTTGATGATGTGCCGATCGCCTCGGCGAATGGTCGTATCGTGCCGCTCAGCAGTCTGGCAACGCTCAATCGTGTGACAAGTCCACAGCAGATCAACCGTGTTGGTCGCCAACGAGCAGTATCGCTTCAATTCACCGCACCGGATGGCGTGCCATTGGAACAGGCGATCAATGAGATCAACGCCATACTCGCCTCGCTCTCAGATGATGGAGCGATTCCGCCAGCAGTCGGCATCAATGTTGCTGGCTCTGCGAGCAAGCTGGCTGCTGTGCGCGAGGCGCTGCTTGGCGACGGCACATTCACCGGAACACTGGGCAGTTCGTTGATACTTGCATTGATCATCGTGTATCTGCTTATGTGCGTGCTGTTTCAGAGCTTTCTGTATCCGTTCGTCATCATGTTCAGCGTGCCGCTGGCGACATTGGGTGGGTTTGCAGCGCTCTATGGTGTGCATGTCTGGAGCGAAGCCGACCGCTACATGCCAGTGCAGAATCTGGATGTGCTGACGATGCTCGGATTCATCATCCTCATCGGTGTCGTCGTAAACAACGCGATCTTGTTGGTACATCAATCACTGAACTTCATGCGCGGCACTGGTGATGCCGGTGCCGAGTTTGAAGGGCCTCTGCCTGCAAGACGCGCGATTGCAGAATCGGTGCGAACGCGTGTGCGGCCAATTTTTATGAGCATGATGACCTCTGTCGGCGCGATGTTGCCGCTGGTGCTCATGCCGGGTTCCGGCTCGGAGTTGTATCGCGGCTTGGGGAGCGTTGTTGTCGGTGGACTGATCGTCTCAGCTGTATTCACGCTTTTGCTTGTCCCGCTGTTGCTGAGTCTTGCCCTGGATCTCGCTCACCGCACAACAATCGTGGCTCGACCAACCGTCGAAGGCGAACGTTCTGTGGGCGCAACCGGTGCTCAGCCAGCACTACGCAACCCAAACTATTCGTCCTCAGTTCCCGATCTTTGAAGCAGGATGGCCTCGGCGACAGCACAGTCAATCGCGCTATCGACATCCACAACCTCACCGGCCTCAACGACCACGCCTCGACGATCCTTCCCAAGAAATGCGTGCGGCTGATCGGGTTGCACGGTGAACAGATTTTCGCGCGTCACGGCAATGACGCCGCCATCTGGTAAGTACAGTTCAGGTAAGTCCTGACGGCGGTACACCGTGTTGGGGTGGTGCGGAGCGGTGCGTCCTTCATCGTTCAGTGTGACCATCCAGTATGGATGGTGCTTGCCGACATCACTGTACGATTGCACACTGTCGGCGCCTGTCTTTTCCAGCGTTCGGACTGCGGTGTCGATCAGCCATGTCGGACGCACCGGTACGTTGGCATACAACAACACGACAATGCTTGCATCGCTGGCGATCACCTCAACAGCATGCCTGACCGCGGCATCGACGGTGGCGTAATCGTCAGCAAGTTCGGCTGGGCGCATGACGATTTCCACGTTCATCTCGCGCACGGCATTAGCAATCTCGGGACCATCGGTCGTGACAACCACGCGGTCGACCACCTTTGCATCAAGCGCATGTTGCACGGCATGGCACACCATGGGGCGGCCTGCCAGAGGAAGCCAGTTTTTGCCCGGCAGCCCCTTACTCCCCGCACGGCCAAGCACAACGGCAAGCACACTCATGGGAACAGAACCGCAAGTGGGCTCGAAGCAAGCGAACGCAGCCGCAACAATTCACACCAGAGATCAGACAGCGTGTGAAGCGTGGCATACCCAGCGTGTTCACGCGCATGTCCATCACATTCGCTGACAGGAACCGTTCCATCACAGTGAATCAACATGCGGCGTTTGAGTTCATGCTGCACGACTTTCGCAGGCGTCACGGCTGGTTCCAAGGAATTCTCGTCATGGTCTCCGCCACCACGGCCTTCGATCACAGCCGTACCAAGCACGCGCAGCCAACGGTCGTAGAACGGCTCAATATCTGCAAACGTTGTTGCGCATCGTTGCATACGCGGCACAATCCAAGGCAGGGCCAGCTGATTCGGCGCGGCCCCGCGGCATTGCAGCAGATACTGGATGTTGCTGATCACATCGCGATACCGATCCGTGCCCATCATCTTTGCATATGTCGAGTCGCTGTCAGCGTGAAGATCAACACTGATGATGTCTACACCGCTCTCCAGCAATTGATCGATTGCTGCCTGATCACACAGTAGTTCCGTGCGCAGGTGCACAGCACGCACGCCGCACTCTTTTGCCAGTGCGATCATCTCGTAGCAGCGCGGGTGCAAGAGCGGATCGCCGACCCCACCCAGTGTCAGTACGCCATCGCCACTGGCGCCGAGTTGCTCGAACACCCGTTGCGCAACAGGCAGTGTCAATGGCTTGCGCTGGGGCGGACCACCGCACACTTGCAAGAGGTGTTCTCGAAACTCTCCGTGATTGGTGCGTTCGACGCACAATTCAAGAATGACATGTTGCGGTAACTCACCTTCAGCCACGAGAGACGTTGCCAGGTGATCTGATGTGCCGACGACATTTCTGATCGCATTCCGCCAGCGTGGCAAGTCATAGGTGGCGCGTGTCAATGCGCTGCGGGTCCGATGGTCTATCTGCACATTTGCGTCTGTCCCAATGATGTCACCACGTGGTGATTGCGGCTGATACACAAGGGCAGCGCCAATTGTTGCCCCGACGGGCCGCACACCGTCGGTCGTTGCATTGGCGAGTTCTCGCATCAAATCGGCGTTGATGACACAGCCGCACAAACCGGGTGGTGATTGCGTAATCACCAGTCGCCTTTCTTTCGGTTCCTCCCAATGTCGCCGGACGAGTGAATCGCATCCATCCGGTGATGTGACATCGACCAGCGGCCAATCTGGCCCTACCAACAGAGCTGCACTGAGATTTCGCTTTTGCATCAGCCCGTCCATGACTGCCGGACATAGCAATTCATCGTACACGCTCATGCCAGCGATGCCGCCACGCCAGGAGGTGTCGCTGAAGATACGAGCCGCGCTAATGGCGCGATGGCTCTCATCAAACGGCGAATCACCATCACACCGTTCGACTTCGACCGGCAATCGTAATCGCTGACGATCAAGCAGGGGCTCTACATCAAACTGCTGCGGGACGATCAACACGATGGAGTCGAGCGTTTGCGACTCACACAGCCGCTGCAAAGTCGTCTGCAAAATCGAGCATTCATAGAGGTGATCGCCGAGTGAACGCTTCGCACCGATGCTGCTGTGATCTGGATCAACCGCGATCAGTGCAGCCACACGGCTTCCTGCCGGCCGCGTGATTGACTGTTGCTTCGTTCCGAAATGACTTTCTGTAGAGTCCACAGATTCGGCAGGATGATCGCCGAACACATTATGTTCCGCTTCCAACAACTGGCTCATCATTTCATCAGCCGCATCCTTGATCCAAGCAACATTCTCGCGATCACGCTCCAATTCGAGTCGCTGTCGCTCCAGATCAGGCAGGTCACCTTGCATGTGCATGCGCCTGTCGGATTTTCGACGATTGAACGAGCCAACCTGATTGATGTACTCAAGTAACTTGAATGCTCGCTGATGCGTTGCAACTTTGGCTTGAAAACGGTTGAGCTTTGCGAAGTGGCGCTGCATTTTTGGCGTGTCATGCTGATCGTCGATCATTTTCTCGATCAGCCGATGCGTTCTTCGTGACAGCTCGCGCAAACTTGCGATCTCCCGTCGGATTTCACCCAGTCGGATCTTCGTTGCTCGAAGGCGTTCACAGTTCTCCGCACGCTTGATCGGCAAATCGGATGGCAATGTGTGAGACTTCACCGCAAACTCATCGAGTACGCGATTCAACGGGATGACTTCGACATGCTGCTTGACTGCACCACCCTCGCTTGCGTCGATCACACGAATGCCTTGTGCCTTATACGCGCTGAAATCACGTTCAAACTGCTGCAGGTACGCCAGCATCTGTGCATCGGAGTACATCGATCTGCCGTTCACATCCTCAACCTTCTGAAGATGCTTACGATGACGGACAATTCGTTGCCACTGCATCATCTCAATGGTGTTAAACGGGTTGAGTTCTGGGGCCCAGACATCATCAATGGCCGTCCCCGGGCCGTAATACAGCCCATCGGTGAAGCCGAGGTCCTGGCCGATGAGCGCAATCGGATCGCACCCGAGATGCCGGGCTAGATACACGGAAAGATGTGCCACCGTAGTCCCATCCGGCAGTGAACCCATATCGCGGGCTTGATCACCAAGGAGGTCGTCAAGCAGTTTGGCCCCGGAGCATCGAATTGTGCCCGGGAACGCATCAAGCACCGCCGGGTGTACCTTTGGCTCAGCGACCAGCGTTACGCCTCGCACATCTTCCTCACGAAGTCCTTCGTAAAAGCGTTTGGAGATCTCGTGATAATCCAGTGCAGTAACGAAATGGGGCTTGATCCCCGCTTGCAGCAGCGGCTTGAGCACTGTCTGCACCGCGATGATGACCACTCGATCGCGCACGCCCGGCTGACTGAGCAGATGCATGTTGCGGCGCAAGCTCGGACCGGCAGAGACGACCACTGCCGGGGAACCCACTGCGGCATTCTCCAGGTCAGCAATGCCATCGCCAGTCAGGTAGTGGTCAAGATTCAGCACCATGTTGCGGACTGTCTCAGATGCACGAACGAGGTTCGTCATCAGGATTGTCCGAGCCGAATCCATATAGCCACTGAGCATGCGTGAAAACTCAATCGCTCGCTGGCCAAGGCGGTCTCGACTGGCTGGGTGTTCGAGGAACTTCACCCCGTGTGCCAAGATACTTTCTGCGCCTTTGAGCTTTCCAGCGAGCGTGCCGCGGTCACCGGCATTGACCATCCACACAATGTTCGAGTTTTGCATCCAACGTGAATGATCGACGCGTTCAAGCACAGCGCGCATCATTGCGATATCCGGCTCATAGACAATGATGGCGCCCGCCTTGCCGATGCGCTCGGCGAGGGCTTGTACGTGATACCCCATGCCAAACCCCATGACGACGACCACAGCATTTTCGACAAGATCGACCGATTCAACTAAACGCTCCGCTTCGTCGCGCGGTCGATGCTTGCTGCAAAGCTGACGACCATCAAGCAGGCCCGCTAGGATGTTCTGCGGCGTGTCAACGAAGCTGACGTCAAGAGCCGGGACGGCTTCTCGAAGCAGCGAGGCGACATCGCGGTTAACTGGTGAAAGTGCCGTAAGATTGGCTTCAAGAGCGGATTGAACGGTTACAGATGTCACAGTGATCTCTCAACCCAGCTTTTCAGATTCGAAACAAATGCAGCAAACTCCAATATTGCTACGAATACACTATCGGAACACCTTGTAGAAAGACTGCACAATGCCTGACCCGCCAAGCGTTGGTTTTTTCACCCGTTTCGTCTTGGAAAATCCGTACCCACTCATGCTCGCGCTGGGTGCCGTCGCCTTGACGTTTTTTGTCCTTGCGATTCGCGATGGCCGCCCAGGCCATTGGTACACCGCCGGCGTGGCCGTCGTGATTGGGTTCGCAGTGCTCGCGACCGGGTTGATGGTAACAACACCAGCAGAACATGGAGAAGCGGTCACTCGCGAGTTTGTGCAAGCGGTTGTCGATCATGATGTGCCCACTGCAATGAGCTACTTCTCACCCAACGCGTCATTCACGATCGGATCGCCGAACAATCCTGGCCAGAGTGTGAGTTTTATCCAGTCCCGCCTGATCGCCCTGGAAGGCCGCTACCCGATTCAAAGCAATCGCATCACCTCGCTTCGCGGGTACACGGAAGGGCCGAACGCCGCGATTGTGCATCTCAGGTGCCGCACAGATGTTGCAGGTGGATATGGATTGACACCATCAGAGTGGGTGCTGCGTGTGCAGCAGGATGACAACGGTGACTGGAAAATCACTCAACTCACAGCAATCTCAATCGCGTCACGCACACCGAGCAGCCAGCTATGGTAATCATCGCACGTTTGCGGGAGTGCTGCGGATGTATAATCTTTATGGATGTGAAATGCCGTCGATGCCACTGTCATGCCCGACCAGCCCCCCGAACCGTTGCCTGATCCACAATACGCCGCGCCTGACCCGGCTACGAAGTACACCACCGCCACGACGACCGGGCCGACGCTGATCCTCGGCGGCACGGGAAGTTTCGGCGGAGGACTGGCGCGTGAACTGCTGCACCGCAGTGAGCCGATCCGAATTTTCTCCCGAAATCTTGATACTGCTCGTGCTCGCTTTGGCACATCGCCACTGGTCGAGTACTTCAAAGGTGACGCGCTGGATAGCGCTTCAGTGGCGCGCGCTGCAGAAGGATGCGGCGTCATCGTGCATGCTATGAACTACCCATATCATATGTGGGCACCGAACATGCGCATCTCCACTAACAATGTCATCGCTGCGGCTGCGGACCACAACGCTACGATCCTCTTTCCAGGTAACGTCTATGGACTCGGTGAGCAGTTTGACACGCCACTGAGTGAGTCGGCTGAGAATCTTGCGGAAACACGAAAAGGCCGTCTTCGCATCATCTTGGAAGAGCAACTTCAAGAGGCCACCGAAGGCGGCCAGATCCGCGTGTTGATTCTCAGAGCTGGTGATTTCTTCGGCCCGACGGTGCGAAACGGACTGGTTGATCCCATCTTTGGTGCAGCAGCATCAGGTAAGTCGATGCGCGTACTTGGTGAACTCGAACAGCAACATCAGTGGGCCTACATGCCGGATCTGTGCCGAGTTGCAGTCGACCTGCTTCGCATGACAGATCGCTTGAGTACGTTCGAAGTGGTTCACTTTGCCGGCCATACCGTTGCATCAACCGGTGCGTTCATGCGGCAGATCGCGACGTTGGCAGGCCACCCCGAACTGAAGATCAACCGCCCCTCCTGGGTAATGCTGCGTGGCGTTGGATTGTTCAATTCACCAGTCCATGAACTGCTCGAACTACGGTATCTCTTTGATCATGCGGTGTTGCTGGATGATCGAAAACTGCGAACCCTGCTGCCCGATTTTGCCTTGACACCGCTTGAGCGAGCGGTGCGTTCGACGATCGCCAGCTATCGCGGCTGAGGCGCATGTATGCAGAGCTTCGGCGAAGTGTGTATTGTGCGGCGATTTTGTTCTGCAATTTTCCAACTGCAAACCGGTACAAGGCGTAGCTCGGGAGAGCTGGTCTCGACGTGTTCTCATGATCATTCTTGGAAGGAGATTTGTTTCATCATGCCATTCCTCGCCCGTTCGATCCAAAATCTGATGCTGTCGCTCGTGCTTGCGGCACTGCTCGTCCCTCCTTCTGTGGCGGCTGACATTGTCCCCGAAGCTGGGATGCTTCGATACCCGCATGTGAGCCAGACACATATCACCTTTGTGTACGCCAACGACATCTGGACTGTGCCGCGTAAAGGCGGTGTGGCGAGCCCGTTGGCCAGCCCCCCCGGCCAGGAGGTAAATCCACGGTTCTCTCCCGATGGCACACAGATCGCCTTCGTCGGCAACTACGACGGTCAGAGAGATATCTACGTCATGCCGGTCGGCGGCGGCATCCCCCAGCGTGTGACCTATCACCCCGGCGGGAAAAACTTCACCGGCTGGACACACGATGGCCGACTGATCTATTCGAGTAACTTCCGGTCCGGTATCCAGCGGGCACCGCAGCTTTACACGATTGATGCCGATGGCGGTCTGTTCGAACAGTTGCCAGTTCCATACGGTGATGCTGGCGCGATCAGCCCTGACGGTCAGTGGCTGGCCTACACACCACATAATCGTGACCGCCGCACATGGAAGCGATATCGAGGTGGCTTTGCTTCGAACATCTGGCTGTTCAA
>PWVT01000113.1 GCA_003562195.1 Phycisphaeraceae bacterium
AGATCGCGCGTGGTGAAGTGCGTATCACACGCCGGGCAACGTCGCCGACCGCTCGCCAGCGCATCGGCGATGTCGCCGTCACATTGCGGGCAGCGTTTCGCGTGCCACGGGATGTCATCGCTTTCAAACACCGCAGTGATCGCTGGCGTTTCGGATTGATTGTTCCACCATACCGCACCAAGCACGATGTGCATCAATCCAAAGAGGCCTAAAGCGAGATAGATCAGCCACGCGCCAAGCGACCCGCCGGGAGGAATAGCGAACATCATCGCCCCGGTTACAAACTGGATGACAATACCGAAACTGATCGCTGCAATGCTCGGCGTTCGAGAGACCGATTTTGCTCTCGGCTGCACGTGTTCGTCATCCCAGTGCGACATGAGTGTATCTTAGTACATCCCATTGCGAGGTGACTTTGCTTGTACCGCCCAATACGATGTTCTATCACATTCAAGTGAAAGGAACTCACGAATGGTTCATGAAGAACAAGGCCGTCAAACATCCAGCAAGGGCGGCGCAACCGTCGATGACCGCTCACAGCCGGATCCAGGCCAGCGCGATGACATGGTCACCAAGAAAGAGCGTACGGTCGCAAAGACGATTGCGCCGTTCATTCTGGTGGCGCTGATCATCGCCACACTCGTCATGTCGTTTCTAACTCGCCGCTGGGAGTTCTTGCTGGCAATGCTGGTGTTTGTGCCATACTTGTTCTTGCTTACATCACCGATCTGGCTGGCTGGAGCAAGCAAGGCCGCCAAGGATGTCGAGCGCAAAGAACGCCGCTGAGTGAAAGCGAACGCAGCATCTTGAACGAACAACGAACTACGCCGAAAAGCACAGCTTTCGGCGTAGTATCTGATCACGTCAATGCCTTACGCTCCGCGTGTTGCCATCATCCGCATCATATCAAGGCAGCGATGAGCATACCCCGCTTCATTGTCGTACCAGGCGACGACCTTGAAGAACCGCTCGTTCAATTCGATTCCCGCCTTGGAGTCGAAGATGCAGCTATGGGCGTCGCCGATGAAATCGCTGGAAACGACTTCGTCATCAGTGTAGTGCATCACACCGTTCATCGGGCCATCGGCGGCTACCTTCATCGCGGCATTGATTGCATCGAGACTCGTCGGCTTGGCCGTACGGAACGTCAAGTCCACAACTGAAACATCAGCCGTGGGCACACGGAACGACATGCCCGTGAGTTTGCCCTTCAGTTCCGGAATGCACAGGCCCACGGCTTTTGCTGCCCCAGTACTGGCGGGGATGATATTCATGTACGCATTGCGGCCGCCGCGATAGTCCTTCTTGCTCGGCCCGTCCTGCGTCGGCTGTGTGGCGGTGACAGCATGGATCGTGGACATCAGCCCCTCTTCCAACCCGAACTCATCGTTGAGCACCTTCGCCAGCGGGGCAAGGCAGTTGGTGGTGCATGATGCGTTGGAAACGATCGTGTGCGTGGCGGGATCGTACTGTTCGTCATTGACCTTGTAAGCCAGCGTGGGCACCTTGTCGGGGGACTTTGTTGGCGCAGAGATCATCACACGTTTGGCGCCAGCATCAAGATGCTTTTTCGCATCGTCATACGCGGTGAACAGACCCGTTGATTCCAACACGCAATCCACGCCGAGATCAGCCCAAGGCAAGTTGCCGGGATCACGCTCGCTGTAGCAGCGGGTCATCTTTCCATCGCAGATCAGCGCATCGCCATCGGCGGTGATGTCCTTGGAAAAGCGGCCATGGACCGTATCGTAACGCACGAGGTACGCCAGATTGTCAGCGGGAACGAGGTCATTGACAGCGACGAACTCAAAATCGCCCTGCTGCATCCCCGCCCGATACACCAAACGGCCGATTCGGCCGAACCCGTTGATCGCTACTTTAATGGCCATGATTCCGCTCGCAGAGGTTTGTAGATGAGTGAATGTGCCTAGATTAGGGTGCACTAGGCGTGGAATCAAATGGTGCAAACGCTGGATCGTTGGCTGTCGACTCTACGTGAACTGCACAAGAACGGCCTTCCTGGCAGTTTTTGTGAATGATCCGCCTCCCACACGCGTCCTACCCTGTATCAGTGATACAGACCGATACTTCGCACAAGGAACTTTGACATGACTGATCGCAGTTGTCGAGTGTTGCCGCTGGCCGTCGCTGGCCTTTCCCTATTCCTTCTCATGCCGGCAGGTGCCAACGCTCAGGAGCGTCCGCAGCGCGGACAGTTTGAGCGCGGTGAGCGGCCGACGATGCGCGGCGGGGTTGGCGGCGGGCAAGGCGGGCAAGTTCAACAGATGCGCAACATGATGCGCCCCGGCTCATTCCACAACCTGCTGCAACCCGACTTTCAAGTCCGCGATATGACGATTCTGGCTCAGCAACTTGAACTGGACCAGAGCCAGAGGCCGATCATCGAAGCGCTGGTCATTGACTATCGCGAAGCATTCATGGAAGCAGCCCGCGATGTTGAGGAAGCAGCGCGACAGGCCCCGCCCATCCGCATGGGCGCGCGCGGCGGAGCGATGGCCGGCGGCGAAGGCGGTCGAGGACGCGGTTTCGCCTTCGGTGGTGACGGGCCGGTGGAGATCGAACTCTCCGGCAGAAATCGGGCAATCTTTCAACAGGGCGGTACTGAGATCGACATCGAAGCCCGGTCCATTACGTTTCGGTCCAATGATGACGATGATGCAGATGGACCGTCGTTCAATATCACCGTCACTGATGCTGATGGCAATGAGATTGACGACCTCCCCCCGGAAATCCAGGAGCGTATTGATCGCATCGGCGAGCGAATTCACCAGCGACGCGAACGCATGGAAGAACGACGACGCCAATGGCGAGAGCGCGAAGAGGCGCGCGAAGAAGCCGGCGAGATCATGGACCCATCCGAAATCGCCGCCATCGCCCGACAGTTTCATCACCAGAAGCGCCAGCTTCGCGAGCGCGTGATCAGCGATATCGAACTCATGCTCAGCCCGCACCAGCTTGAGCAATGGCCAACCGTCCAGCAATCGCTCCGTCGCTTGAATCTCCTCGGCTTCAGCTTGCTTTCTGGCGAGCAGGTGGACCTGAACAACGTGCTGCGCGACATGTACCTGACGCGCCACGAAATGCGAGACTTGGAGTCAATCCTCGAAGAGTACGCCCGTGATCTTGATGCTGCGTTGCGTGAGCGCACCCGTTTTCTCGATGAAGCCGACGTGCAGCGTTTTGAAGCCGTCCACGGAGAGGATTGGGATCGGATGCTGGTCCTTGCCGAGCGCGAAGCCGAACGCCGGATCGCGGTGCGACGTGTCAACGAGCAATACATGACACGCATCGCCGAGACATTGCCCGATGCCCATCGTGATCGCTTCACACATGCAGCCACTGATCGGGCCTTCCCACTGCTGGCTCAGCCGACGCAGGCTTCACGTATGTTCAACCGCGCGGTTGGACTGGACACCCTCGAACCCGAGCAGCGTGAACTGATTGAACAGCTACAAGCAGAGCACGACCGTGAATTGCACAACTTGAATGCTCAACATCGCCAATTGCTTCGCGAACGTGAACCGAGGCGACAGGTGGAAATGCTGGAAATGTTCCAGCAGATGCGCAGCGGCGAACCGACCGATGAATTCCGCGAACGCATGCGCGATGACTTCCGCTCAGTTCGCGAGCGCATGAGCTTCGGCAATGAGTACATCGAGCAGCTTCGGACGATCATCCCCGAAGAAGACCTGCCCGAACTGCACGAACGCGAACGACGCCGCGCGTGGCGAGGCATGGGCGCAGCCGGTGGTCCAAATCGATAGGGATTGACCGCCGAAGGATGAGTACACACTGAGCGTCGCGTGTTCCGATGAGTCCGCCCAACTGCTTATACGGACGCGCCACCCTTTGTGGGTCGCAGGGCCAGCGTAGAAATTCACAGTCGGACGGAAGATTGGGACTGCAAGACGCTCCGTCCGCGCGCGCATGCGGCGCGCTGGCGCGTGCGCGCGGTTGCGCCGCTCGCGCATTTGGCGCGCTGGAACGCGCGCGCGGATGCGCCGCGCGCGCCTCTCAGCGCGCCGCGTGACAAAACGCTCCTTCCGTCGTGCAGTCCCAACCGCCCGTTTTGTCATGAAACCGCGCAATTTGGGCGGGCGGATTGGTGGCATCAGCGTTCGTGATACCAATAACGCCTGCGGACGTATCGAAAGAATTCTGCCCGACGCCCTGACCGCAACACCTAACACACACCGCCAAAGTCCACGGATTGCAATCCGTGGGCTTTTCGTTCTTACCCCTCATCACTTTCGCGCAACTTCGACATCACGGAAAAATCTTCCAAAGTCGTCACATCCTGATGAGAATCAGTCCCTGCTGCGACATCGCGCAGCAGGCGGCGCATGATCTTGCCGCTGCGCGTCTTGGGCAGCGCATCGGTAAAGCGAATCAAGTCCGGCTTGGCGATCGCGCCGATCTCCCTGGCGACATGGTCGGTGAGCTGCTGCTTGAGCGACTTCAACGCGTCCGGACTGGGGCTACCATTCGCCCCCGACTCAAGTACATCCGGCGCGAGCGTCACGAACGCTGCAATGCCAGTTCCCTTGATTTCATGCGGCATCCCCACCACCGCTGCTTCAACCACTGCGTCATGACTCACCAATGCTGATTCCACTTCCATGGTGCCAAGGCGGTGGCCGGAGACGTTGATGACATCATCGACGCGCCCCATGATCCAGAAGTACCCACGTTCATCGCGCTTCGCGCCATCGCCGGGGAAGTACATGCCTTCGATGCGCGAGAAGTACGTGTCGATGAAACGTTCGCGGTCGCCGTAGATGCCGCGCAGGATGCTTGGCCAGGGTTTGCGAATGGCGAGCAGACCGCCAGCGTTGGCAGGAAGCTCCTCGCCCTTTTCATTGACGATCACTGCATCGATGCCGAAAAAAGGCAGCGTGCATGAACCGGGTGTCGTCGGCGTGGCTCCCGGCAGCGGCGTGATGAGATGCCCACCGGTTTCCGTCTGCCACCACGTATCGACGATCGGACACTTCTCGCCGCCGATGACGGCGTGATACCACATCCACGCTTCGGGGTTGATCGGCTCCCCCACGGTGCCGAGTACGCGCAAGCTTGACAGGTCGTGCTTGTCGGGGTGCTTGCGCCCCCACTTCATAAACGCGCGAATGGCCGTCGGTGCGGTGTAGAACTGCGTCACTTTGTGCCGCTGCACCATGTCCCAGAAGCGGCCTTCATCGGGGAAGTTCGGCGCGCCTTCGTACATGAGCGTGGGCACGCGATTGGGCAGCACGCCGTAGATGATGTAGCTGTGCCCCGTCACCCAACCGATATCAGCCGTGCACCAGTACACCTGATTTTTGTTGGGCACGAGGTTGAACACATACTTGGCCGTCAGGGCGGTATAGACCATGTAGCCGCCGGTGGTGTGCATGATGCCCTTGG
>PWVT01000295.1 GCA_003562195.1 Phycisphaeraceae bacterium
CGTGATCGCCCGATTGTCTCCTCTCGCTCAAGAGGCGGCGATTGCCAGTGCTCTGGATATGGATATGCTCGGCGTCGCGCAGATGCGACAACTCCTCAGCCGCGATGAACTGGTCACGCTGCCGCGCTTGATGCTGCATGCGGAACTCATGACGCTTGAGCAGGATATTGATCTGGCCGATGTGCGACGGTTTCTTGAAAGTGAAGACCTTCGCGTGGCGAGTCTAGCGGCGTTGTTGCTTTCGCAATCTGGCGATACCAATGCGCTGGCGATGTTTCGCAGCCGGCTTGAATCTGCGCCGACTCGTGAGCACCGGCTCGTGCTGCCTTGGCTGCTTGATGCGGTGAGACAATATCGCATCACCAGCGCCGACCGCTGGCTTCGTACCTTGTGGAACGACCAGGATTTCAGTGACCGAGATCGCCAGGCCATTGTGCTTACCGCGTTGGAGATTGATCCAACCGGCAACGTAGACCTCTTGCACGAGTATCTCGGCAGTGATCCCAGCTACGCCACACGCGTGCGCGCGGTGTTCATCCTGCTTGGAGTCACCGGACCACTTCCGACACACGTGTTTGATGTGCTTTCCCGAGATACCGATGAAGAGTTGCTCGACAAACTGATCGCAGCAGGCAAGTCGGTTGCCCAAGGCGGCGATGCATCACAGCCGCTGATCGATGTCCTTGATCTCGGGCACGCGCGGGCAACGGAGTGGGCTATGACTGTCGTCAAGCGACTGGACGCACCTCATGCCCAACGCGTCTATCGCCATCTGCTCGATCAACTTGACTCGCAACGGCCCGGCCGGGCGGAGCGCACCGGTCTGGCTGTTACCGCTGCTGCACGATTGTTTGAGCTTGACAGGGAAGATGTTGTTGTCCGACTTCACCAGAGTGCATCTGGAAGTACTTTGCAACAGGCGCTGCTGCTGGGCATGTTTGAGAGTGACTCACCGCGTGCCGGGCAGGCCGCAGCCGATCTGCACGTGGTTGGCTTTGGACGCGAGGCGTCACTTCGTCTGCTGCTGATTGCCCGCCATGCAACATCACTTGATGCTGGTCAACAGCGGCAGCTTGCGATCATCGCAGGCGGAGGCGGCCGTGTGTCCGATGTGCTGCAAACGCAAGCTGCCTGGCTGCATGTCAAGCACGCCGGGAAAGTTGATGCGGCTATCTCCTCGATGTTCAGCAACTAGGCGATCTGAGAGGAGATCCATCAGTCCTCGATAGGACGCCGCCGCACCTGGAAATGCACCACCGGTACATCCGCTGAATCACCGACTCGTGCCTGCACCACCTCACCTCGCTGCACGCCTTGGCCATCATTGAAAATGGCGAGAAAGTACGACACCGGCTTGCGTTCGATGCCCAGTTCCTTCTCGCGATTGCTCAGGTGCAACATCGCCACGACGGTCGCTTCATTGTTCTCAACGCGACGGATCAGATCCGACTCGGCGGTGATGGTCACATCACGTAGAACAGTCTCTTCCAGTTCCACGAGATACTCCACGTTGTCCTCTGGAGGACCGGCGAGTTGAATGCGAATGCTCTCCAGTGTTGTCTCGCGCGTTCGTGATCGAACCGTGAACGAAAGCTGGACACTGGCCGGTTCCACGCGAACACCGTCAGCCGATGCAAGGCCGTCTGGTGGACGGAGTTTGACGTCTAGTGTGTGCCGCCGACCCGGCTCCAGTCGATCCAGGCGTGACCGGTCGACAAACGCTTCCACCGGCAAGTCACCAGCAAAACGCTGCCGCAGCGCATTGGGCATGGCGACGATGACCTCGGCCGGTTCAATCTCGATCTCCCCAACCGTCTGCACACCGGGGAGCGAGGCACGAACGCGCGATGGTACGCGAACGATCTGGTCCACATCAATCTCAATCGACGCCGGCTCAACACCAAGAATCTTCACACCAGTGGCTTCAAGCTCGCGCAATCGCCGAATGGCTTCCACCAGATCGACGGTCTGACGTCCAACCGATGCGTGCAGCGGAAGCTGAAGATCGCTTCTCAACACCTGGTCGGCCTGTTGCATGGCCAGTCGCGACCCTTCCATAGACAGGGCGACAAATCGCTGCCGGGGCGTGACAAGCCACGTCTCCGGCTCAGGCAGAGTGAAGGCGATGCGCGCGTTGACCGTCCGCTGGTTGAGCGTTTCCCCCGCCGCCCAGAACCAAATCAGCACTGTCACCGCGGTGACAATTACGATGGTCCACAGTTCCTTCTTCGCCACTGACGTTCACTCCTGCTAGGCCGCCTGCTTGCCCTCGGCATTCTGTGTGAGGTTCATCTGCGGATCAATCGGCGGCGCGTCTGGAGCAGCATCCAACCGCTCAGCCAGAACATGAGCGAAACGCTCACGCGGGATGTCGTATTCCATATTGCCGCGTTCCGCAATGCTTATGGCTCCGTTTTCCTCGCTCACCACGACCACGATGGAGTCTGTCTCCATCGATAACCCAAGTGCCGCACGATGCCGCGAACCGAAATGCTGCGGCATGTTCTCCGACTCCACCAACGGAAACTGGACGCCGGCTGCCAGAATCCGGTCGCCGCGCACCACCACCCCAAGATCGTGCAGCGGACTGTTTGGCCAGAAGATGGACTCCAGCAGACGTTTGCTGACCACAGCATCGATATTCTGGCCGCCCTCAACCAACCCGCCGAGTTTCACGCCCCGCTCAATCGCGATGATCGCGCCGAACTGGCTTTTGCTCAGAAACTCCACCGCCTCGCTCACGGCTTTGACCACCTGCGTGACATCGCTCTTGGCCCCGCCGAGCCAACGGGCCTGTCCCAGGCGGATCATTGCCTGGCGCAATTCGGGCTGGAACACGACAATCAGGACGATCGCCAACAACCCCAAAAACTGGCCATAAATGAAATCCAGCCGCCCAAACGCGTCAGTCCCCTGACCGAAAACGCGAATCATCAGCGTCAGCACCACCAGCAGCACCGCGACGCCCTTGATCACCCCCGCCCCGCGCGTGCCCTGAAGAAAGCGAAACACCAGGTACACGCCAATCCAGATCACGGCCATCTCCAGGATGACCTCGTGAAGCTCGTAGCTGCGGAAGATGTGATTGAAATTCGGAATCATGGCGGGTAAACGGCTGGCGACCGGACGGTGTGAAGTATAACGATGCACGTCAGCGCATCGTTCAATGCAATACGACAACAGCGCAAATCAACCGAAAATTCCCGCACTGATCACCTCTTCATCGGCCAAGATGGCTTGCTGCGCCCAACAAGAGCAATTTTCACCCACACCGCACCGGACTGCTGAATGATCCGCCGATCGCAGATACGATTGACCCATGTCACGATTCGGCACTCAATACCAGGTTTCCCGTCCGACCGGACGGTGCGCCCATACCGAGCAGACGCTCGAGCCGGGCACCCACTACATCGCCGCCCTGTGCGATCATCCGGAGCAGGAGGGCTTCCTCCGCCTCGATTTTTCACAGGACGCGTGGGAATCCGGCCACCGGCCGGAGGGTCTGTTCAGCTACTGGAAGGCCATCGTCCCCGACCCGGAGCAGAAACAGAAGCTGCTGGTCGATGACACCGTGCTCATGGAACTGTTCGAGCGGCTCGGCGACGATGAACGCCCACAACGTGTGGCGTTTCGTTTCGTGCTTGGCTTGATCCTCATGCGAAAAAAACTGCTCAAGATGGTCGGACGGGCTGAGGGCGAGGGCGAACGCTGGCTCATGCAGCCGCGCGGCTCGGATGCCGACCCGATTGAAATGGTCAATCCCAAGATCACTGATGACGACATCCGTGAAATCACCGACCAACTCAGTGAAATTCTGCAGGGGGAGTTGTGATCAATTCCAGTTCAACACCCATTCGGCTGTGCACGGCGGCGATCGCACTGGTCTGCTTGTGTTTCACCGGTTGCAGGACCGCGCCGGCAGGGCCTACGGCCGACGAAACGCCAAGCTACAGCGAGATTGCTGAAGTACACAACCAGCGCATCGAACGGTTGAGCGAGTTGTATGCGCGTGGCGTGATTGAGATTCGTTGGCGTGATGGTGACGGTCGTCACTTCGAACAAGGCAACCTTGATCTGTGGCTGCAACTGCCGCGACATACCGCACTGCGTGTGGAGAAACTCGGCAATGTGTTCCTATGGCTTGGTTCCAACGATGAACGCTTCTGGCTGTTTGACATGTTGGGCGATCAGACAGTCCTGCTGACCGCACCGCACGATGCAGCGATTGACGCAGCCGGATTGTTCGCCGTGCGGCCGTTGGCGCTGGTTGATCTTGCTGGGCTGACAGTGCTCCCCGAGCCGCATGGAAATGATGACCCGGAGGTGCACTACGATGAATCACTCGATGCTTGGCTGCTCACCGCTCCCGGACAGGGCGGTGATACGCGGCTGTACCTGCACCGCACATCACTGCTGCCGGTGCGCGTGGAATCCATCATGGCGAACGGCGACATTGCCTATCGCAGCGATCTGCAACTGACGCGCTACCGTACTGCTGCCCGGCCCGGCGTGCCGCCATCGCAGTACGGCCGTATGCCGACACTCATTGACATCACCGCCATGCAATCCCCCGGCGAAGGCATCACGCACGGTGAGATCAAGATTGCACTCGGGTCACCGACCGGCCGGGTGGAGAATCAGCCCATGGACCGTGTGTTTGATCTGGAACGACTGATGCGCTCCATGCGACCGGATCACATTGAAAGCGACATCCCTGCCGATCAACTGCCGTGACTCGATCCACCCCACTTCATGCTGACCTCACGCTCGCCATCGTCGGCGCTACTGGCGCTGTCGGGCGGGAAGTGCTGGACATTCTCGAACAGCGCGGCTGCGAAGCGAACGTGCTACTGCTCGCCTCGGCTCGATCTGCCGGCACTACAGTGGACTTTCGCGGTGAGTCGCTGCTCATTCGCGAGTTGACCGACGACAGCTTTGAAGGGGTCGACCTTGCCATCTTCGCTGCGGGCGGTTCCGTAAGCCGCCGCTATGCACCGATCGCGGTGAAGTCCGGGACGACCGTGGTGGACAACTCCAGTGCATTTCGCATGGATAAAAAAGTTCCGCTGGTCGTGCCGGAAGTCAACGGCAATGTCCTTGAGGCACTGACCAGACCGGCGATCATCGCCAACCCGAACTGCTCAACAATCATCGCGCTGATGGCCGTCACACCTCTGCACCGCGCGGCGGGCAGCGGCGGCATTGAGCGCATGATCGTCAGCACCTATCAGGCCGCCTCCGGCGCAGGTGCCGCAGCGATGGCGGAACTTGAGCAGCAAGCCCATGACCATGTCCACCGCCGGCCATACACGCAGGACATTTTTCAGCGTCAGTACATGTTCAACCTCTTCAGCCACAACTCCGC
>PWVT01000155.1 GCA_003562195.1 Phycisphaeraceae bacterium
CCGACGATCGTACCACTGCTGTTAACCGCGTGGGCGATGCCGTGGGTGCCGCTGAGCAGCGTGATCTCGTCGTTCTTCCAAGTGAATGCCGTGACGACAAATGATTCATCGGTGGTGCCGACAACGGTGCCATCGTTACTGGCACCAAACGCCTGCGCGCCGCTGATCGCGGTGCCTGTCAGCCGGACCGGGTCATCATCGATCCATGCCACGGCCGCCATGTACGCGCCTTGGCCGTCGTCCTTCGCCTCGCCGACGATCAGCCCTTGGTCGTTCATGCCCAGCGGTACCGGCGAGTGCATGCCCGGTGGAGCGCAAAGTTCGATCAGACTAAACTGAGGCGGATTGGCGGCCGCTGTGGAAGCCAACGCGCAGGGTATCGCAGCGAGCGAATGTCTCATGATTGGCTTGAACATCATCATTGCTCTATCTCCGAATGGCATGCTGTGCGAACAGCGCCTTCGTGCGTGACGTTCTGGCTGGCATAGTCATTGAGCGTCTTGTAGTCGTTGCGAACGGGTTTGTGCGTTTGTTTGACGACTTCACGCCGAGGCGTAGGCGCGTTGATGCATGGGGCGGCGGTGGTCCCGGATGTCCGCTCGTTGGGCATGGGTTCAAGGATACTGTGCAGCGAATGGTCGGGCAATGGAAGAAGGCCCCCGGCCCCCGGCACCCGGCCCCCGGAAGAGAATGGGCTATCAGCACCCCCCGGAATCGGCCTTCGGCGAACTACTCGCCTGCGTCTTTGTCGGTGGGTTGTTGTTCCGGGTAGCCCTCGTGGCATTTGGGTTTGCGCGGGCCGCTGGATGGCTTGCCATCGTTGGTTTCGCACTGCTCGCCGTCGTCCTGTGGAACGGGCTTGCCTTTCGGTGCGGGTTTCTGTGCGTCTTTCGTTGCGCCTTTCTGCGGCTCTGTCTGCGCATCGTCCGGCGAATTGTTCATGGGCTTTTTTTGCGTTGGTTCGGGCATGGTTTCTCTCTCTCATTTGTGTGAGGGTGCAGATCATCCGTGCGCAGCGATGAGCTCAGTGGTGGGCAGTGGTGCGCCCTGGGCGGATCGCGAACGCACAGTGGTATCGTAGCGCGCCCCGGCCCCCCCCGGCCCTAATAAGAGAATGGGCTATTGGCTGTCGGCATTCGGCCCCCGTCAACCGTTTCATTCGTCTTCGGCCTGTACGATGCGCTGGAGTTCTGCGATCAGCGCGGAGGGTGGGTAGAGCTACGCCAGGAGCGAAACCCACCGCTGCGGCGACGATCAACACGGCGAAGGTGGGTTTCGCTGCGCTCTACCCACCCTACCGTGCTCGCGTAGCGTTCGCTGCGTCCGGCTGGTGCCGCAGGCGCAAGGTCGCGCGTCGCTGCGATGTGCACTGGCGTGGCGATCACTCGGTCCCCGGAAGTGCGGCTGCGTCGTGGTACAGTGACGCCGGAGGAGCAAGCGATGGTGATCACGATCGGCTCGGAGTCTCAGACGCTGAGCGACTCGGAAGGCGAGAAGCCGAACGGGCATTGATCGCGATCATGCGTGGCATTCATGAAGCACCTCATCCATTGCCCAGCAGGTTCGAGAGAAACAGTGTGCAAAGGCCGAGGTAGATGAACACGCCGGTGATGTCGGTGATGGTGGTGAGGACCGGGCCGGTCATCATGGCGGGGTCTTTGCCGATCCGTTTGATAAGGAAGGGCATGGTGCCGCCGACGACGCCGGCGAGCAGGACGTTGACGCCGAGCGCGATGCCGGCGAGGGCGCCGATCCATGCGTTGCCTTGCCAGATGTATGCAATGAGCGCGAAGAGCAGGCCCAGCGCGAGGCCGTTGAACAGGCCGATGGCGACTTCCTTGCGAATGGCTTTGGTGTAATCGCGCAGGCGCACCTCGCCGAGCGCGATTGAGCGGATCGCGACGGAGAGCGACTGGATGCCGACGTTGCCGCCCATGTCGGTGATCATGGGCAGAAACGCAGCGAGAATGGCGACGGCGGCGATGGTGTCTTCAAAGCCGGTAATGACCGCGACCGCGCCGAGATTCAGAAAGACGTTCGCCGCCATCCACGGCAGGCGCATCTTCACCGCACGCCGAGGCGGGGTGAAGAAGGATTCCTCCGCAGACGCAGCACCATAATGCGCGAACTGCTCAGCAACATCTTCAGCGAGGATGTCCATGGCGTCATCAAAGTTGATCACGCCGACGAGACGATCCTCATGATCGAGCACGGGCAACATCGTGAAGCGCCTTAAGCGAATGAGGCGTGCGGCCTGAGTTGCCAGGTCATCGACATGCACGGCAATGACATTCGGCAGCATGGCGTTCTCGACTGTTTCGTTGGGATCGACGCGCATGATGTCCTTGATCGAGAGCACGCCGAGCAGTTTGCGGTTCTTGTCAACGATGTACACGTAAGAGGATCGTTCGACATCGGGCGGCGCAGCGAGGAGCGCATCGAGCGTCTTCCCGACGGTCTTGTCGCGCTCAACGGCAATGAAATGCGGAATCATGACCGCACCGGCGGTGCCGCGCTTGTAGCCGCTCAGGTCGGTGACGGCCTTCCTGTAACGCTCATCCGCGTCGGCGAGCAGGATGTCGATTTCCTGCTGATCCATGTCTTGGAGAATGTCCGCGGCGTGATCGGCGGGGATCATCTTGAAGAGTTTGGCTGCGATGTCGTCCTCCATCGCGATGAGCACCTGCGATGCGTAATCCGGCGGCATCTGCGCGAGCACCCGGCCGGCGCGGGGCATATCCATCGCGAGAAGACACGGCTCGACAGATGTTTTCGGCGCTTCGCGCAGCACACGCGCGATGCGGCCGGCAGAGAGTTGCGGCGCGATGGCAGCGGCATCGTCGTAACGGCCTTCCTCCAACGCCGCTTTCATGTCCTGTTGGTATTGTTCGAGCGTTTCGGGAACGAGCAGCATGGTGCATCCTCGATTGATCCATGGTTTCGGTGAGTGGCATTGTCAGGTCCATATCAGGCCGGCGATGATGGTACCAAGCTGCTCCTTGTGATGATGGCACTGCGCTGGGGTATCGATCTCGGCCTGCCACAATCCATTGGCGAACACCTCAGCAGCGCGATGAGCAAGCCGAGCGATGACCCGAGGCCGCTGCACGCGGAACACGTGAACCCTGCGCAAGGTGCAGGTGTTCGTTCATATCGCGGTGTGTGCAATACCGTTCGGCGGTCATGCGCTTGCTTGGGTCAGCTCGCGCAATCGGCGATTGATGCGAGCGGCCTGGATGCTCGACATGGTGCCCACGATGGCGCCGGCGATGCCCACAATTGAACCCGCGATGCCGGCTGCCCATGCAAGCATCGTGCTCGTCTGCTGCTCCGGCAATGCGCCGCTGCTGATAAGCGCCATGGTGATGGCAATCGAGCCCTGAAGCAGAATCATCGTCAGGCCGAGGCCGACGAATAACCACGCCCGCTGCGTGCGCCGCCGGCTGTACAGCTCAAGGAGTTCTGGTGATCCATCAGGATCGAGCGTTTGCGGTTCGCGGCGATCCAGGCGCAGGCAGAACATCACCAGTGGCGCAATGAAGACGATACCGACGCTGATTGCGAGTGCGAGCCAGCCCATGCTGCGGCGTGATGCCAGCGCCGCATCGGCTGAGCGCAGCACAGACCAATCCACGATGATGAGCACCGCTGCGAAGCATGCTGCCCAGGCGAGCCAGATCATGCGCGTGCTCCACGCTGGCACGGCCGGCTGTGTCAACCGAGGTGTCAGCGATGCGCTGCGGCTGGGCAGGTCTGCAGGCGGCATGGACACCCAATCCGGGTTCTTCACCCGCATCAATCGTCCCCAGAAGCCGAACCATAATGCAAAGAAGAGCGGCCAAAGGTAGAACGCAGCGCGCGGCGAGAATGCGAAGTACACCGCCGCCCACAGGCCGACGGCGCTGAGCGTCGCCAGCCACAGCCATGCAGTCAATCGACGGGCCTTGGCAAGGTCGATCTTCGCACTGCGCTGCGGCTGAACGAGCGTCATCAACAGTGCCGGAAAGAGCATTGCTGTCAGTGGAAAGAGGATGAGGAACCAGTTCATGGCAGACTCCTTGCATGCGCGCTTCAGCGCGATTGATGATGCGGCCAGTACACATCTAACAGTTGATCAACGATCCGCTGCGCATCATCGCGCGACAGGCCCGCGAGCTTGCCGCCGGCGAGCACATTGCTCATCGCCGCGGTGAACCGTTTTGCTTTTGCCTTGCGCGTGCCGCCGATTGCTTCACGATCAGCGAGCACGACAGTGCCCCGACCGCGCACGCTGCTGACCAACCCTTCGGTTTCCAGCGCGCGGTAGGCGCGGGCAACGGTGTTGAGGTTCACGCCGAGGTCGGCTGCCAGTTGACGCACGGGCGGCAGTTCATCACCCGGCAGGACCTTGGCTGCAGCGATGAGACGCCGCAGACCAATGATGATCTGGTCATGTATGGGGAGCGGATCGTCAATGGAGATGGCGAGCACGGTCGTATTGTATCATACTATGATACAATAGCAAGCGGGGCGCGCGATATAATCTGGCTGGGTTGTGGCGGTGTTGGGAGTCGCGATCAGCCCCAGTTGTTGAGGAGGGTGAGCAGGTCGGTCGTGTTCACATCGCCATCGTTGTTGAGATCGGCGGGGCACGGGCTGGGGCATTGGCCCCATGCGCTGAGGAGCAGGAGCAGGTCGGAAACATCGACCACACCGTCGCAGTTGATATCCGCCGGGGCGCATGGCGGCGGCGTCGGGCAGTCGCGCCATCGCGCAACGCGGCCGGCTGGTTCGCTGTCGGCGGTGGTGAACTGGCCGCCGACGTACAGGTGCGTGCCATCGCCGTCATCGAACGCAGCAAGGGCGTGAACGATATGGTTTGTGCCGCCGTTGAGATTCGTCCACGCCTGGCCATCCCAGCGGGCGATGCCCAATGCGGGCGCCCCGCCCGCGGTGTTGAAGGGCCCGCCGGCAAACAGAACCTGCTCACCGTCATCGTGCTCAAGCGTTAGAAGCGAGTGCACGGGATTGTCCACGCCGGACGGTAGCGGCGACCAGGCAGTGCCGTTCCAACTGGCGATTTGACTCGCCTGCGTGGACCCGGCGAAGATGAATTGGCCGCCGACGATCAACTCGTCATCGAAGACCGCCATGGCATTGATTGTGCCGACGCTCCCGAAACTGTGGAAGAAACCGCCATCGAGGTCCGACCATGAGGTGCCGTCCCACCTGGCGATGGCGTACACGTACTGTCCATCCGGGCATGGCACACTGCCGGTCAGGCACCCGCTGCACGCCTCGCATTTGTTGGCGCAGCAGTCGCCGAGGCCGCAACAGAACTCATCGCACCAGCATCCTTCAGGGGCCTGACCACCGCA
>PWVT01000211.1 GCA_003562195.1 Phycisphaeraceae bacterium
ACGGATCGCCCAAGGCATACATGGACGCAGCGACCGAAGGCGTGCGCGGCTGCGCGGGGATCATCATCCAGTTTCCGCTATACGCAGGCATCATGGGCATCATGCAAAGCGCGGGGCTGGTGGAGAAGCTGGCGTTGGCGTTTGCAGCGATCGGCAATGAAACCACACTGCCGCTGCTGTCGTTCTTTGCAGCGGGTGTGGTGAATCTGTTTGTGCCCAGCGGCGGCGGGCAGTGGGCGATTCAGGGGCCGATCGCCTTGGAGGCGGGCCTGGAAGCGGGGGTTGAGCCGGCGAAGATGGTCATGGCGGTGGCGTATGGCGATCAACTGACCAACATGCTCCAGCCGTTCTGGGCACTGCCGTTGCTGGGCATCACCGGTGTGAAAGCGCGAGACATCGTTGGGTACACCACGGTCATCATGGTCATCGCAGCGCTGTGGATGGGTGCGGCGCTGTTGCTTTTGTAGCGCTGCATGGCAATGCGGTGCTGTCACGGCGTTCGTTTCAGTATGATGCTGCTATGCCCGTTGACGTTTCGATCACTGATGCCATCGCCACGTTGCGTTTGAACGATCCTGCAAGGCGCAATGCCATGACTGTCGCGATGTTTGATGCGCTGGATGATGCGATTGCGCGTGTGCGCGAAGATGCATCGGTGCGTGTGGTGTTGCTGTGCGGTGCTGGAGGCGTGTTCTGCGCGGGGTTTGACCTTCGCGCAGCGGCGGATCAGCCGGAGTTGATGGCGACTTTTATCAATCGCCTCAGTGCGCTCAACCGGGCATTGCGGCGATTGCCACAGGTCGTCGTGGCGGCGGTGGAAGGGGCCGCGATTGCAGGCGGTTGCGCGGTACTCAGCGCGTGTGACTTTGTCTTTGCTGCGGCTGATGCAAAGCTGGGGTATCCGGTGCATCGCATCGGCGTGTCGCCGGCGGTGACGATCCCGACATTGCAAATGGCCATCGGCCCCGGCCAGGCGCGGTCATTGTTGATGGCGGGCGAGTTGATCGACGGCGAAACCGCCCACCGCATCGGTCTGATCACGCATCTGAGTGAATCCGGCGAAACGGTCCATGGTGATGTGATGAATCACTGCCACACACTGGCAGCGAAACCGCCACACGCACTTCGCGTGACCAAGGCATGGTTGAATGAGATTGATGGTTCGCTGGATGACGGGCCGTTTGATCAGGCGGCCGTCGGCTCGACCTCGCTGACCGGCGATGATGAGGCGGTTTCAATGCTTCGTGCGATCTGGCAGGCCCAGGAATAGATTCTGCGGGCGGGTTATCGGCGTTGATGCGCTGAAAGGGCCCATTTCACGCTGGTTTCAGCCACCCCGCAAGGCGCAACGCCATGCAGCGGCTACACTCATCGACCCGCTTGGCGGTGCGCCGTCGGTAAAAGCTGAGCCGATGGAGATTCATGATGAAGCACGCGGCCAAAACGGCCGTTAATACAGGACGATGCCGAGGCAGTCGGCGAATTCGCAACGAATCAGGAAAGACACGAACATGCGCGTACTTGTGACAGGCAGCAGCGGACTCATCGGCTCAGAAGCCGTTCGCTTCTTCGACAACATGGGCTTCAAGATTGACGGTGTGGACAACAACATGCGGGCGGATTTCTTCGGCCCAAAAGGTGACACCACGTTCAACCGCAAGCAACTTGAAGAGGCGTGTTCGAACTTCACGCACAATGAAGTGGACATTCGCGACCGCGACGCGGTTGACGCCCTGTTCAAGCGCGTCCAGCCGGAACTGATCATTCACGCAGCCGCCCAACCAAGCCATGACCTTGCTGCATCGCGGCCGTTTGATGATTTTGATGTCAACGCCACCGGTACGCTCAACCTGCTCGAAGCATGTCGGCAGAACACGCCCGAGGCGGTATTCATTCACGTCAGCACCAATAAGGTGTACGGCGACGGACCGAACCATATCAAGCTCAAGGAACTTGAAACGCGCTGGGACTACGACGATCCGAAATTCGCGGAAGGCATCGCGGAGGACTTCTCGATCGACAACACGCTTCACTCGTTGTTTGGCGCATCCAAGACAGCCGGCGATGTGATGGCGCAGGAGTATGGCAAGTATTTCGGCATGAAGACGGGCATCTTCCGCGGCGGGTGCCTGACCGGGCCGCAACATGCTGGCGTGGAACTGCACGGCTTTCTGAACTACCTCGTGCTGGTAGCGCTGCGTGAGGGGCCGTACACGATCTTCGGCTACAAGGGCAAGCAGGTACGCGATCAGATTCACTGCTATGACGTGATCAATGCGTTCTGGCACTTCGCGCAGAACCCCCGGCCGGGCGAGGTGTACAACCTCGGCGGCGGGCGCACCAATGCAGCAAGTTTGCTGGAGTGTGTTGATATGGTCGAGCAGGCCTCCGGCCGCAAGCCCAAGCTGACGTACAGCGAAGACAACCGTATTGGCGATCACATTTGCTATTACTCCGACCTGCGCAAGCTCAAGTCGCACTATCCCGACTGGGATCTGACGTATTCGCTGGAACGCATTGTCGAGGAGATGGTGCAGACCATCGCTGATCTGCAACGGGCTTGAGGGATGGACAGGCATGAAGGCATGAAGGGATTAAGGCATCTGGTGGGCGACCGTTTACTTTGTATCTCCGCGGCGTCTTATCGCCTCGATTTCCCAGTACCTCGATTCCACGATGCCTTGATGCCTTGCTGCCTCTGATTGAAATGCGCATCACGATCATCAATCAGTTTTACGTTCCTGACATTTCGCCGACGGCGCATCTGTCAGCATCGCTTGCTGAACATCTCGCTGAGCAGGGCCACGAGGTAACCGTGGTGACCAGCCGCGGTGGGTACGTGGCTGCATCGCAGGATGGCCAAACGGCCGCTGATGCCAACCCGCGCGTGTATCGTGTGTGGACGCCCAAACTCGGCAAAGGCAACATTCTCAAACGCTGCATTGATTACGCGACGTTCTATCTCCTGGCGTTCTGGCGCATGTTGCGGCTGCCTCGGCAGGATGTAGTGATCTCGCTGACTACGCCGCCGTACATTGCGTGGGCTGGGGCAATGCACAAGATGCTGCACCGCAGGACAAAGCTCATCATGTGGAACATGGACTGTTACCCCGATGCCGCCGAGCGGCTTGGCGCGCTCAAGCCGAACGGCATCGCTGCGAAGTTCATGCGATTCATGAACCGCCGCCTGTTTCGACGGTTGGACCATCTCATCTGCCTCGATACCGCAATGGTCGATTTGTTGATCTCACAGTACGGGCCAAAGAACCGGGAACTGCCGACGACGGTGATCCCCAATTGGGAGAAGGCCGCGATGTTCCCGGTGAACGAAACACCCGAGCCGTGGCCGCATGTGGAGTCGCTCGGCCTCGACGGGCAGTTTGTCGTGCTGTACCTCGGCAACACGGGGTACGGCCACATGTTCGAGCCGGCGATCGAAGCGGCCAAGCAGTTGCGCGATGAGCCGGTGAAGTTTCTCTTTGTCGGCGGCGGATCGCGCTGGGCGCAGCTTGAGCAGGCCAAAGCGGATGATCAGTTGGAGAATGTCATCCTGCACGGTTACGTCCCGAAGGAAGAAACACCAAGTGTCATGGCGGCGGCAAGCTGTGCGCTCATTACCTTGCGCGAGATCTCACTGGGCGTCATGAGCCCGAGCAAGATGCACGCGAACCTCGCAGCTGGGCTGCCGGTGCTGTACATCGGACCGACGACCAGTAACGTTGATGACGCGATTGTGAACTATGGCTGCGGCATCAGTGTGCGCGAAGACGATGTGGCAGGCGTGGTGGACTTCATCCGTGCGATGATGGCGGATGCAGAAAGCCACGCGACCCTTCGCAGCAAGGCCAGAAAAGCGTTTGACGAGGCGTATTGTGATGTGCGTACGCTGCCTCAGTTTGACACTGTGCTGAAAGAAGTCGTCTGAGTAGTCTTGCGAGCCGTCAGGCCGGATTCGACGATCACTTGGCTCCGATTTCGGCGGGCTGCGACCGCGGCTCTTGCTTGTTCTTGGCTTCGCGTCTTTCTTCTTCGCGAATCTTCATGAGCTTGTCGCGGTACAGCAAGCTGATCATGTACTCATAGCTTGCCATCAGCATCGCAAGGTGATATCCGGCTTTGCCGTCGAGGATACCAAGACGCACGAAGTACATGTACACGAATCGCATGACCGGTCGGAAGGGCATCTTCGGCCACACGCGGCGTCGCAGCCATTGGCGGTAGCGCAGCATATCGCGGAACAAACTGCCTGTGCTTGCGCCGCCGCCCTTGCCCAACCGCTGCTTGACCCACTCATCACTCTCCAGGTTCGCGTAGTCGATGTGCTTGTCGATGTACTCGGTAATCGTTTCGTGGCGGATGTGCAGCATCTCGTGCTTGAGATACGACGTGTCGCCATCGCACACCATGTGCTCGTGCACAGCCCGGTCTTCGTAGCGACACAGGCCGCGGCGGAAGAACCGCAGGTTCCACGATGGATACAGACCGCCGTGGCGAATGGCGCGACCCATGAACAGCACCACTCGATTGACAAAAAAGCCCACTTCCTTGGGGTCTTTCTCGATCATGCGCAGCACTTCATCACGCAGCGGCGGCGTGATGCGCTCATCGGCATCGAGAATGAACACCCACGTGCCTTCGAAAGGCAAATTGTCCAGACCCCAGTTTTTCTGCCGTGAATACCCTTCCCACTCGTGTTCAACAACAGTCGCGCCGGCCTTGCGGGCAAGTTCCTGCGTGCCGTCGGTGCTGAGTGAATCGAGCACATAGACCGGCCCAATCTGCAGTCCACTCTTCACCGCAGCTTCGATGTGGTCCGCCTCGTTGAGCGTCGGAATGAGAACATCAACTCCAGGCCGGCTCATGATGAGGCCTCCTCGAGCATTTTCTCAGCGAGTTCATCCGTGGCTTTGCGCCAGTTTCCGCGGTGCTCCTTGACTTTCAACTCGATCCAATACTCGTACATCGAAATCATTGAGGCGTAGTGAAAGCCCGCCCGGCCGTCAAGAAAGCCCAGGCGAAACACATACATGTACAGAAAACGCACCAGGCCGCGCCACGGCGGATAGAAACTCAGATTCTTGATCGCTCTGCGCCGAGCCAACTTGTCACGACTGAAGGATTGACGCAAGTGATCCATGAACGAACTGCTGCCGAGCACGCGAACCGCTTCGTGCGATTCCATCTGCGAGTAGCTGTTGTGCTTCTCGAACCATGGGACAAGGCCCTTGTTGAAACTGTAGTGGATGAACTCGTTTTCAAGCTCGCCGACTTCACCATCCACGACGGGATGCGCGTTCACTTCGCGGTCTTCGTAGCGGATCCGTTCAGGCCGAAACAATCGCATGATCC